>CALDPN010000034.1 GCA_937911235.1 uncultured Bacteroidales bacterium | reverse complement strand
ACCTTCTTGTGCTGCACGGATGATGTGTTGCTTAGAGTGGATGTTGAAGTTCAAACCACGGATAGAGCAACCGATTTCTTTGTTTTCCAACATACGTTCTGCACCGTTACCGAAAGGCAAAATGCTAACGCCGTCGCTACCGATAGGAGCCTTAGAAGCCAAGATGTTCATTTCGTTGTATGAAATGCCTTCGGGAGCAATGTTGCGCTTAACCCATGAATTCAAGATACCTGTACCGTTGATGCAAAGCAATACACCCAAACGAGTTTTTTCTTCGCTGTGGTTAACGTGTGCAAAGGTATTTACGCGTGATTTTGGATCGTAGTTTACTGAACCGTTTACACCATATACAACGCCGGATGTACCTGCTGTTGATGCAATTTCACCTGGGTTGAATACGTTCAACGACACTGCATTGTTAGGTTGGTCGCCTGCACGATAGGTGATAGGAATACCTGCTGCCAAGCCCAATTCTTCGGCTGCCTTAGCTGTTACGCGGCCTTGTTCGGCAAATGTAGGCTTAATATCAGGAATAAGTGATTGGTCGAAACCATAGTAATCCATCAGGAAGCCCGCCACTTCGTTCTTCTGGAAATCCCAGAACATCCCTTCCGACAAACCTGAAACAGTAGTACAAATAGTACCGCTCAACTTCATGGCAATATAATCGCCCGGTAACATAATTTTGTCTATCTTTTCAAAGATTGCAGGTTCATTTTCCTTTACCCAAGCCAATTTACTGGCTGTAAAGTTACCTGGAGAGTTAAGTAAATGAGAAAGACAAGTGGTTTCTCCCAACGTTTCGAAAGCCTTCTGACCGTAAGGTACTGCACGAGAGTCACACCAAATGATAGCTGGACGCAATACCTGCTGGTTCTTATCCACACATACCAAACCATGCATCTGATAAGAAATACCGATGGCATCCACCTCATCTGCCTTGGCACTGCTTTCTGCCATAACCGCTTGGGTAGCCAGTTTCAAGTTGTCCCACCAATTCTGTGGGTCCTGTTCTGCCCATCCCGGCTGAACAGCCATTATCTTAGCTTCGGTTTTCGGGAAAAAAGCCGAGGATACACACTTACCTGTGATGACATTCACCAGACTAGCTTTGACTGATGAACTTCCAATATCGTAGCCTAATAGATACATATATGTCTTTTGTTATTAGTTTTTAAGGTTTACATTGATGCAAATATAACTAGTTTTCATTTAAAAATACCTTTTAATTAGAAAAAAGATAGTAACTTTGTCCAAAATTTATTTAAACAAGTAAGATATGAAAGCATTTGTATTCCCTGGTCAAGGTGCTCAATTCGTAGGAATGGGCAAAGATATGTACGAAAATTCTGAGTTGGCAAAAGAACTTTTCGAAAAAGCTAACGAGGTGCTTGGTTTCCGTATCACAGATTTAATGTTTGAGGGTACCGATGAAGATTTACGTCAAACCAAGGTTACACAACCTGCTATTTTCCTACATTCTGTAATTTTAACCAAAGCATACGCAGATAAATTCACCCCAAGTATGGTAGCAGGTCACTCATTAGGAGAGTTTTCTGCTCTTGTAGCTGCTGGTGCTTTAGACTTTGAAGATGGTTTAAAACTTGTATATAAACGTGCATTAGCAATGCAAAAAGCTTGCGAAGCTGTGCCTTCTACTATGGCTGCTGTGATTGGTCTTGCCGACGAAAAAGTGGAAGAAATTTGTGCTTCTATCGATGGAGTAGTGGTTCCTGCAAACTACAACTGCCCAGGACAACTTGTTATCTCAGGTTCTCATGAGGCTATCGACGCTGCTTGCGAAAAACTTTCTGAGGCAGGTGCACGCCGTGCTCTTAAACTTCCTGTGGGTGGTGCATTCCACTCTCCACTTATGGACCCTGCAAAAGAAGAACTTGCTGCTGCTATTGAGCAAACCACATTTAAAACCCCAATTTGCCCAGTTTACCAAAATGTAAGCACCAAAGCAGAAACCGACCCAGAAGTAATCAAGAAAAACCTTGTGGCTCAGCTTACCGCTCCAGTAAAATGGACTCAATCTGTGCAAAACATGGTTGCCGACGGCATGGAGCAACTTGTAGAATGCGGTCCAGGCGCAGTGCTTCAAGGGTTAATGAAGAAAATCAATAAGGAAGTACCAACAACTTCAATTGAGAAACTTGATTAGAATTAAAAATCCCTCCTTTAAAATAATTCTAAAATACAAGCAAATAAAAAAGGTGATTTCAAAACGAAATCACCTTTTTTGGTATATTGAAAATTCAGATTATGCTTTAACGCGGCCAACGTATGAACCATCGCGAGTGTCGATTTCGATAAGTTCACCTTCGTTGATGAATAGAGGAACGCGAACTTCTGCGCCAGTTTCTAGAGTAGCTGGTTTAAGGGTGTTAGTTGCTGTATCACCTTTAAGACCTGGTTCTGTGTAAGTTACTTGAAGAACTACTTTAGTAGGGATTTCTGCAGAAAGAACTGTTTCTGTAGATGTATCAGAAAGCACGTCAACGATGTCACCTTCTTTCATATATTCTACACCAGTAATTTTATTTCTTTCGATAGGAATTTGTTCGAAAGTTTCTTGGTTCATGAAGATTAGGTCTTCACCTTCTTGATATAGGTATTGGTATGGACGACGTTCAACGCGTACGTCTTCAAGTTTTAAACCGATTTGGAATGTTCTTTCTAGTACACGACCATCAACAACGTCTCTAAGTTTTGTACGCATAAAGGTGTTACCTTTACCTGGTTTTACGTGTAAGAATTCGATAACGAAATACAAACGGCCGTCTAGACGAATACAAACACCGTTTTTAATGTCTTGTGAGTTTATCATAAAATTTTAAATAAATAAATTGTTAATCTTCTTTTACAAAGTGCAAATTTAGCATTTTTCTTTGATAATACATAAAAAAAAACGACCATTAGGTCGTTTTTTTTATTGAGTGAGAACTTATTACATCATACCGCCCATGCCGCCGCCCATTGGAGGCATTGCTGGAGCAGGGTTGTCTTCTTTTTTGTCTGCGATAACGCACTCAGTGGTAAGCATCATGCCAGCGATAGAAGCTGCATTTTCTAGAGCCACGCGAGTTACTTTAGCAGGGTCGATAACACCAGAAGTTAGTAGGTTTTCGTACACGTCAGTGCGAGCATTGTAGCCAAAGTCACCTTCGCCTTCACGCACTTTTTGTACTACTACAGCACCTTCTTTACCAGCGTTAGCCACGATTTGGCGTAGAGGTTCTTCGATAGCACGTTTCACAATTTCGATACCAGTAGTTTCGTCGTCGTTTACACCTTTAAGACCTTCGATAGCAGAAATAGCACGGATATATGCCACACCACCACCAGGAACGATACCTTCTTCTACAGCAGCACGAGTTGCAGAAAGAGCGTCATCTACGCGGTCTTTTTTCTCTTTCATTTCTACTTCAGAAGGAGCACCAATGTAAAGCACTGCCACACCACCAGCAAGTTTTGCAAGACGTTCTTGAAGTTTTTCGCGGTCGTAGTCTGAAGTTGTTTTTTCGATTTGCACTTTGATTTGACCTACGCGAGCTGCGATAGCTTCTTTGTTGCCAGCACCGTTTACGATAGTAGTGTTGTCTTTGTTGATAGTGATAGTTTCTGCGCTACCAAGCATTTCTAGAGTAGCTGAGTCTAGTTTTAGACCTTGTTCTTCAGAAATGACAGTACCACCTGTTAGGATAGCAATGTCTTGAAGCATTTCTTTACGTCTGTCGCCAAAGCCAGGAGCTTTCACTGCACAAACACGTAGGTTTGCACGAAGTCTGTTTACTACAAGTGCTGTAAGCGCTTCGCTATCAACGTCTTCTGCAATGATAAGTAGAGAACGGTTGTTTTGAACAGTTGCTTCTAGGATAGGAAGAATTTCTTTAAGAGAAGAGATTTTTTTGTCGTGGATAAGCACAAGAGGTTTTTCCATTACCACTTCCATTTTTTCAGTATCAGTTACGAAGTATGGAGAAAGATAACCACGGTCAAATTGCATACCTTCAACCACTTCTACAGTAGTGTCAGTACCTTTTGCTTCTTCAACAGTGATAACACCTTCTTTTTTCACTTTTGCCATTGCGTCAGCTATAAGTTTACCAATTTCGTTGTCGTTGTTTGCAGAAATGGTAGCCACTTGTTCAATTTTGTTGTTGTCGTCGCCCACTTCTTGAGATTGAGCTTTGATAGATTCTACAACTTTTGCAACAGCTTTGTCGATACCACGTTTTAGGTCCATTGGGTTTGCGCCTGCAGCCACGTTTTTAAGACCTACAGAGATAATTGCTTGAGCAAGCACAGTAGCAGTTGTAGTGCCGTCACCTGCGTTGTCACCAGTTTTAGATGCTACTTCTTTTACCATTTGAGCACCCATATTTTCGTATGGATTTTCAAGTTCTATTTCTTTTGCTACACTTACACCGTCTTTAGTAATGTGAGGAGCACCAAATTTTTTAGCTAGGATTACGTTACGACCTTTTGGTCCTAATGTCACTTTTACTGCGTTAGCAAGTTCGTCAACACCTTTTTTAAGTAGGTCACGAGCTTCTACATTAAATTTTATTTCTTTTGCCATGATAATGTCTTTTTTAGATTATTGCCAAAATGTCACTTTGGCGCATGATTAAATATTTTTCACCGTCTAGTTCTATTTCTGTGCCAGCATATTTGCCATATAGAACCATATCACCTGTTTTTACTACCATTTCTTCGTCTTTTGTGCCGTTGCCCACAGCTACAACTTCACCTCTTAAAGGTTTTTCTTTCGCAGAATCTGGTAGGATGATACCGCAAGCTGTTTTTTCTTCTGATGCAGCAGGTTTAATTAAAACTCTGTCTGCTAATGGTTTAATGTTCATATTGTTTGATTTTATTAATTATTTTATTGTTTTTCTACTTATATTACTGCAAATTCCGTGCCAGTAAATCCTAATTACAAAAAAAGCCAACTATTTTTATAGTCAGCTTTTTGTGTCATATTGTATGTAGATTACTCTGCTACTGGAGCGATAGGAGAAACTGGTGCTTCTTCTGCTGCTGGAAGTTGGATAGGAGCAGCTGTTTCTTCAATTTTATTTTTTAGAGTGTCTTCATTAGCACTGCTTCTGTCGTAGAATGCTACAGATAAGATAGATAAAACAACTAGGATAGCAGCTAGTGTCCATGTAGCTTTTTCTAGGAAGTCGGTAGTTTTGCGAACACCCATAACGTTGTTTGAACTTTCGAATCCTGAAGCTAAACCACTTCCTTTAGATTTTTGAACGATAACGATAAGTACAAGAAGGATAGCTACTAAAATGGCTAATGATACGATAATAATGTACATATTTTTAATTATTAGTTATTAATTTATCAATTTTTTCTATTTGGTCTGCAAAGTAACGATTTTTTTCTGGAAATTTCAAATTTAATTTCTCAAAAATACGTTTTGCTTTATCATATTGTTTCTGTCTAATGTAAATTTTTGCCAAACTCTCGGTGAAAATACTTTCACTAATGTCGGTTTCTGGAATAACAGGCACATTTGTGTGCGACTCAGGTTCGCTTCCAATAGGGCTAATCTTAGGATTGGTTTCTATAAATTTATCGATAAGTGACTGACCTTTAAATAGGTTTGTGTCGCTCGCAGCTGGTATGTCTTCTATAGAATATGGTGTAAACTTAGGTTCGGCAACACGAACCTCTTCTTTTTGAGGTTTTAATGTGACGATATCGTGAAGTCTTTCTCTAGAGTAAACAGAAAGAGCAATCTTTTTTAATTTATTATTGAATTTTAAGTCTTCTCTATCGGCAAGGGCTTTAAGATACAATATAGCAATAGCAGAGCAATATGGGTATTGCTCATACAATTGCTCCACATCGTAAATATCTGCCTGAGATATTGCCGCAGGGTTTTGTAAATATTTTATTAGTTCTTTGCTTGTCATCACCAATTTGCCACAGTATCATTATAAATATGCTCTGCTATTTCCTCTACTAGCTCTTCGATAAGCCCATCTTGCACGTCGGTGATAAGCAGACTACTATCAAAGTTTCTGTAGGCAGAGTAGGTGCGTTCATAATCTTCTTCGTGATTGGTGTTGTTTGTGTAGCGCACTCTAATTCTAAGTGTTAAACGTGTTTCGGCAGAAGAAGCATTTGATGTTACAGCCATAGGAGCAATGTCGTAACCCACAATTTCACCTTCAAGTTCTAAGTCGCCATTGGCTTCCACAAGATCTAGACGTGTTTGTTTTGTGTACACATCTTTCAAACCTTCGTTGAATGTGCTTGCAAGTGGAGCATACACCATTGCAGCTTGGTTTGTAAAGTCTTTAATTGCAATGGTTTTAATAATGTCGTAGTTTATCACAGTACCATTAAATTTGTATGAAATGGTGCATGATAGCAGACAAATACTGCTTATAATGGCTATTAATAGTTTTTTCATTCTTCTAAACCGTATTCTTTTATTTTTCTATAAAGTGTTCTAACAGACATTTTTAATTCCAATGCTGCCAATTCTTTTCTGCCACCATGCTTGATTAATGCTTTTTTGATTAATTCTTTTTGCATTTCATCTACCGAAAGGCTAGGTGTAGCTTCGCTCACTTCCACATCGATAAATTCTGGTGCAGCAGGTAGGGCATTGATAGGATCTGCAATATGTTCGCCTTTTTCTTCCAAAAGTTTTTTCACAGCACCTTTAAGGTTTTCAATATCTTTTTTCATTTCGAGCATTGCCTTAAATAGCATCTCAGGATCTGGATTGAAGGCGCTTTGCGTGCCTTTACCTTTAATATGCTGTGGCAAACGGCTGTGTGGCTCGTCTGGAAGGTATCTTTGGATAGTTTCTAAACTAATAGAAGGTTCTGTTTCTATTGCAGAAATTTGTTCTGCTACGTTTTTTAGTTGTCTAATGTTGCCGCGCCAATAATAATTTTTCAGTGCATTAATTGCTTCTTCAGAAAGTTTTATGCTTGGGCGTTGATATTTTAATGAAAAGTCGTTAGCAAATTTTGTAAACAGAGGGTAAATATCTTCTTTTCGATTTCTTAATGCTGGTATTTCAATATGTGTGGCATTGAGTCTATAGTAAAGGTCTTCTCTAAATTTACCTTGCTCAATAGCTTTTTCTATATTTACATTAGTTGCTGCAATAATGCGCACATTTGTCTTTTGTACTTCTGAAGAACCTACTCTGAAATATTCACCAACTTCAAGTATTCTTAGCAGTCGTGTTTGGGTGGAAAGTGGAAGTTCGCCCACTTCGTCTAGGAAAATTGTACCTCCATTTGCTTCTTCAAAATAACCTTTTCTATTGGCAATTGCACCTGTAAACGAACCTTTATCGTGGCCGAAAAGTTCAGAATCGATGGTGCCTTCTGCAATAGCACCGCAGTTTACTGCTATATATTTTTCGTGTTTTCTTTGGCTGTATTGGTGTATAATTTTAGGAAAATTCTCTTTACCCACACCGCTTTCGCCAGTGATAAGCACAGAAAGGTCTGTTGGTGCTACTTGTACAGCAACATTTATGGCATGTAGAAACTCTGGTGTGGTGCCTATAATGCCAAATTTGTTTTTTATTTGTTGAAGTTCTGAGTTAGGTAACATTATTTATTATTTCTGTTCTTATAAATGTCTAATGCCATGTATAATGCCTGACGGAATGAGTTTTCGCTAGCCATATTTTTGCCTGCAAGGTCGTATGCTGTGCCGTGGTCTGGCGATGTGCGCACCACAGAAAGACCTGCAGTGAAGTTTACACCATTATCCATAGCTATGGTTTTAAATGGAATTAAACCTTGGTCGTGATACATTGCTAAAATGCCGTCGTAATGTGCTTGACCGTTAGAACCAAAGAATCCGTCGGCTGGCAGCGGACCAAAGCATACAATGCCTTCCTCAAGTGCTTGTTTCACAGCTGGAGCAATAATTTCTTCCTCTTCGCTACCAATTACACCTTTGTCGCCAGCGTGTGGGTTAAGTCCTAATACTGCAATTCTTGGTTTGAATATGCCGAAATCTTCTATTAGAGATTTGTTGAATTGTTTAATCTTGTTTAGGATATTTTCTTGGGTTAAGCAAGATGAAATTTTGCTCACTGGCACGTGTCCTGTAACTACTGCAATTCTAATATTTTCGTCGGCTAGCACCATAAGTGCATCGCCTTTTTCGCCAAATAGGCTTTCAAGATATTCTGTATGTCCAGGGAAACTAAAACTTTCAGACTGAATATTATTTTTGTTGATAGGAGCTGTGACAATAACGTCGATTTTACCTTCTTTAAGGTCTTTTGTAGCTCTTTCAAGTGCTTTAAAAGCTGCTTCGCCTGCTTGTGGAGTAGAGAAACCTACTTCCACTTTCACCTCTTCACCACAGCAATTTATAATGTTTGCTTTCTTTTCTTGTGCTTCTTCTGCTTTATTGATAATGTTTAGATTGGCACTCAAATTTAGCATTTTTTTGTGATATGATGCCACTTTTGGTGAACCATATATAATAGGTGTGCAAAGTTCTGCAATGCGGCTATCTTCTAGAGTTTTTAAAATAACTTCGTATGAAATACCGTTTATATCGCCTTGTGTAATGCCTACTTTAATACTATTGCTCATTTTTTTCAAATTTTATAGTGTATAAAACTGATTCTAGGTTTCTTAAAATATTACGTTTGTTTTTGCCTGGGGCATAAACAAAACATTCTGCTGTGATAATTCTTTGGTTTTCTTCGTCTAAGCAGCTAACGCTCACAAAAGGACCGCCCATAATGTCGCCCACCACGCTCCAAAGTCCGCGCACTTCTGTGGCATACTGACCAGATTTTAGTGCAGTTTCTTTCATAATAGGTGGGTCGTATTTGTATTCAGTGCCCATATAAGAACCTTCTGCAGGACCTTCTACGTGAAGCATCATCACAGAGTCACGTTTGAAAGTTAGATAATCTTTTGTAAATGTGTTTTTATCTGTGTATGGAAAACTATAAACTACAATATTTTGTTGAATATCTATATTTGAGTTTGCTATCCACATAAAATCTTCGGCTTCTTTTATTCTATTAAGTCCTTTTGGAATAACCATGTCGAAACCAAATTTTTCTTTCACCTTGCTTGCTACCGCTCTTTCGCTATAGTGAGATTGATATTTAATAGCACGGTCTCTTTCTGCTTTAATAAAGAAGTCGAGAATATCTTCGCTATAGTCATTGATAGCTTTTAGCACGCCTTCTTTTGTAGGACCGTTTATCTCAATAATAGATTGAGGAGTAGAGTATTTGTCTGTGTAAGTTTTAATCTTGTTGTGAGAATATCTGTGACCAACATTTATGATAACAATGTTTCTAGCAGGTTTTAGTAGGTTTGTGAAACCTGAATGTTTGGTTCTAGAAATATTGAAATGTGGTTCAGATTGTGGCAAACATGGCACGTCTCTGTCTAGAAGGCGGAAAATGCTGTCGCCCACGGCAGATTTTGCAATGCTATCATCGATTACTACAAGCACTTCGCCTGCTGCACCAGTGGCGTTTGGAAGTGTTATGCCACCGCTGTTGCAACTAGTTAAGCCGATAATTAATGTTGTTAATATGTATAGTACCTTCTTCATCTTAGTTAGGAGTTAGGAGTTAGGAGTTAGGAGTTGCGGGTTTTACTTAGCATTCCGCATGCGGCTTCAATGTCTTGTCCGCGAGAGCGTCGCACTGTTACGCTCAAACCTTTTTTTGTAAGCCATGATTGGAATTGCTCTATTTTTTTCATTGGAGTAGGGGTAAGACCTACATCTGGTATTGTGTGATATGGTATTAAATTCACATGGCAGTTCATGCCGTGAATAAGACCATGAAGCTGTTTTGCGCAAGCTTCTGTGTCGTTCAAGTCATTGAACATAGTGTATTCCACAGAAAGTTTTCTCTGATGCGACCAATCGTATTTTCTAAGAATAGAGAACACTTGTTGCACAGGGAACGCCTTTTCGGCAGGGATAAGTTCTCGTCTTTCCAGCTCGCCCGCTGCGTGTACACTCACTGCAAGGTTACAAGTGGTCTTTTCAAGAAAATCTTGTAGCGCAGGAATAATACCCACAGTAGAAACAGTAATTCTTTTTGGGCTCCAAGCATATCCATATTCTGATGTCATTATGCTTATGGCTTTTAGCACCACATCTTTGTTGTTTAGTGGTTCGCCCATACCCATAAACACCACGTTTGTAAGTTTTTCGGTGTGGTTTATGCTTTGCACTTGGTTTAGAATTTCTGCTGTGGTAAGGTTTCCAGAAAATCCTTGTTTGCCAGTGGCGCAGAAAAGACAATTCATCTGACAGCCTATTTGTGATGAAATGCAAAGTGTGGCCCTGTCTTTTTCTGGAATATAAACTGCTTCAATAAATTTACTTCCATCGCCCACTGGAAACAGATACTTCTCTGTACCGTCTGACGAAACAGAAATATGTGCAGGTTCTTTAACGCCCACTTCATAATCTTCTGAAAGCACTTCGCGTGCCTTAATAGAAATATTGGTCATATCCATTATAGATCTGACTTGTTTTTTATATAACCAATCTGCTATTTGCTTTGCAGTAAAGGCTGGAAGCTTATAGGCTAAAACCACTTGTTTTAACTCTTCTAAACTTAAACCTAATAGTGGAGTTTTACCTGACATATATTATTTGGTAGCTTGTATTTAATTTCAGACTACA
The DNA here is from genome assembly GCA_937911235.1 of uncultured Bacteroidales bacterium. Taxonomy (GTDB): domain Bacteria; phylum Bacteroidota; class Bacteroidia; order Bacteroidales; family Paludibacteraceae; genus Enterocola. The sequence goes on along the minus strand of CALDPN010000034.1, from coordinate 20,915 downwards.
AATTTACAAAATAAACTGACAAATATCAAACCACATAGATATTATTTCGCTTGTTTTTGTTATCTTTGCACTATTATGAGTTTACAAGTTCAGTCTGTAAATAAGAGTTATAACGACCAACAAGTGTTGTTCGATGTTTCTTTCAATGTAAAGAACGGTGAAATTGTTGGTTTTCTTGGACCAAATGGTGCAGGTAAGTCTTCGCTAATGAAGATTATGACCGGTTATCTATATCCAGATAGTGGAAAAGTGTGGATAGATGATATTTGTGTGCAAGAACAACGTTTGGAGGCTCAAAAATTAATTGGTTATTTGCCAGAACACAATCCACTTTATTTAGATTTGTATGTAAAAGAATACTTAAATTTTACAGCAAAAATCTACAATCTTGGCGCAGAAAGAGCCGATAGAGTAGATGAAATGATAGAAAAATGTGGGCTTCAGGCAGAATTTAAAAAGAAAATAGGACAGCTGTCGAAAGGCTATCGCCAAAGAGTGGGTCTTGCTGCTTCTATGATACATAATCCACAAGTTCTAATTCTAGATGAGCCTACCACAGGTCTCGACCCAAACCAACTTGTAGAAATAAGAGAATTAATCAAAGATTTCGGAAAAGACAGAACTGTGCTTTTTAGCACACATATTATGCAAGAGGTGTCTGCTATTTGCGACCGCTTCTTGGTGCTTAAAAAAGGTGTTATTGTGGCCGATAGACCTACAAATAAGATTTCCACAGAAGAACTTGAAACATTATTTAGACAACTGACAAACTAATGACAGAAGATTTTGATATAAGAAGAAGCAGAAGCGAGCGCGAAAACGATTATGAAAACGTTCTTCGTCCACTTTCGTTCGACGACTTTAAGGGTCAGTCGGCAGTGGTAGAAAACTTGAGAGTTTTCGTTATGGCAGCTCGTATGCGTGGTGAGGCTCTCGATCACGTACTCCTTCATGGACCTCCAGGGCTTGGAAAAACCACCCTTTCAAATATTATTGCAAACGAACTTGGTGTAGGATTTAAAATTACATCGGGTCCTGTGCTTGATAAACCGGGCGATTTGGCTGGGCTACTTACTAGTCTTGAACCAAACGATGTGCTTTTTATAGACGAAATTCACCGCCTAAGTCCTATTGTGGAAGAATATCTTTATTCTGCTATGGAAGACTATCGTATAGATATTATGATAGACAAAGGACCTAGTGCACGTTCTATTCAAATAGACTTAAATCCGTTTACACTTATTGGTGCTACCACTCGTAGTGGTCTGCTTACCAGCCCACTGAGAGCACGTTTTGGTATTAATAGTCACTTGGAATATTATGATAATGAGGTGCTTACATCTATTGTGAAGCGTTCTGCTACTATTTTAGATACACCATGTCACGAAGATGCAGCAGTGGAAATTGCACGCCGTAGTCGTGGCACTCCTCGTATTGCCAATGCACTACTTCGCAGAGTGAGAGACTTTGCTCAAGTGAAGGCCCAAGGCACTATTACAAAAGACATTGCATGCTTTGGTCTGGAGGCGCTTAATATAGACAAACACGGACTCGATGAAATCGACAACAAGATACTTTCTGTGATTATAGATAAATTTTCTGGTGGTCCTGTGGGTATTTCTACCATTGCCACAGCGCTGGGCGAAGACGCAGGCACTATAGAGGAAGTTTACGAACCATTTTTAATAAAAGAAGGATTTTTAAAACGCACACCTCGCGGTAGAGAGGCTACAGATTTTGCTTATCAGCATTTGGGAAGAAGCCGCTTGAGTGGACCATATGAAAATTCTCTATTTTAATATATTGCGATAGAAATATGGCAAATGAAATGAAAACCTTGGCCAAAGAAACGGCCATCTACGGCTTGAGTAGCATTTTAGGCAAGTTCCTAAACTGGTGCTTGGTGCCACTATATACATACGTACTTACTTCATCGGCAGACTATGGCGTTGTAGCCAACCTTTATGCATGGACAGCCCTTCTACTTGTTATCCTTACATATGGTATGGAAACAGGTTTGTTTAGATTTTTAAACAAAGACGGAAAAGTTAAATCTGCTGTTTATCCTACCACGGTAATCTGTCTTTTTGTGTCGTCGCTCACATTTGTGGCATTGTGTGCGGGTTCTTTAAACGGAATTTCAACAGCCTTAGGCTATCCAGATCATCAAGAATATGTAATGATGCTTGCTGTGGTGGTGGCTATGGATGCTTTCGATAGCATTCCGTTTGCATATTTGAGATACAAGAAAAGACCTATCAAATTTGCAGCACTAAAACTTCTTATGATTTTTGTAAACATAGTGATGAATATCTTCTTCCTAGTTATTTGTCCTATGATTTATGAGTCTTCGCCAGAGGCGATTAGTTGGTTCTACAATCCAAACTATGGAGTAGGATATGTGTTTGTGGCAAACCTTATTTCTACCACTGTGGTTACACTGGCACTTATTCCTGTGGCATTGGAAGAAAAACTAAAATTCGACCTTCCGCTGCTAGAAGATATGCTTAAATATTCATTCCCGCTTCTTGCACTTGGAGTGGTGGGTATAATGAACCAAACTATAGACAAAATTCTATATCCATTCCTGCTCGACGACCCAGAAGTGGCTACTGCTCAGCTTGGTATCTACGGCGCGTGCTTCAAGGTGGCTATGGTGATGATGATGTTTACACAAGCGTTTCGCTATGCGTATGAGCCATTTGTGTTTGCCAAAAACAAAGACAAAGACTCAAAACAAGTGTATGCAGATAGCATGAAATATTACTTTATTTCATCGCTTCTTATCTGCCTTGGTATGATATTCTATATCGATATCCTAAAACTCCTTATCCACGAAAGTTATTGGTCTGGTCTTATAATTATACCAGTGGTACTTCTTTCATACCTATTTCAAGGGGTGTATTTCAACCTTTCACTTTGGTATAAACTAGTGGATAAAACATATTATGGAGCAATAATGTCTTCTATAGGCTTTGTGATAAATGTGGTGTTGCTAATAGTGCTAGTGCCACTTATCGGCTTTATGGGAGCGGCGCTTGCTTCGCTTGCAGCATACACAGTAATGATGATAATTTCATACTTCTTGGGCAACAAATACTTCCCAATAAATTATCCATTGCTATCTATGGCTAAATATTTAAGTCTTGCAGCTGTGCTTGTAGGAATATCATATTTGGCTGTTACCCCATGGGCATGGCTCAACTATATTATTAGAACAATTTTATTGGGAACTTACATATTCTATATAGTAAAAACAGATTTCCCACTTTCAAATTTACCAATAATCGGAAAATATTTTAAGAAATGAAACATTATGTATTTTTAGCTGATGGCTTTGAAGATTTAGAAGCACTTAGTGTGATAGATATTATGCGTAGAGCAGGATTGGATGTAATAACAGTTTCTATCAACAAAACCAAAATGGTAACTTCTGCGCACGATGTGCCAATGCAAGCAGATGTGCTACTTTCTGATGTTGACTTCACCACCGAAGGCTATCTAATACTTCCTGGAGGTATGCCAGGTACCACAAATCTTTGGGAATGCACAGCATTGTGTGAACAGGTAAAAGCGCACGCAGAAGCAGGCCTTCCTGTGGCTGCAATTTGTGCTGCTCCACTTATTCTAGGTCGTTTAGGCATACTTGAAGGTAAAAATGCTACCTGCTACCCAGGTTTTGAAGGCGAACTAAAAGGTGCAAACTGCACAGCAGAGGGAGTAGTGAAAGCAGGAAACGTGATTACAGGTAAAGGTCCTGGTAAGTCTCCAGACTTTGCTTTTGCAATTGTGGCATCACTTTTAGGCGAAGCTAAAGCAAACGAAATTTCATCTGCAATGCAATATTAATTTTTACGATTATGATGACACGTCAAGAAGCAATAGATAAAGCAGTAAAATACTTCGAAGAAGGTTACGCTTGTTCACAATCTGTACTTTTGGCATTTGCCGAAGAGCTAAAACTAGACCCAAAAGTAGCTAAACTTATTTCAGGTACATTCGGTGGTGGTATGGGTAGATTACGTAACAAATGTGGTGCCCTTACAGGTTCTTTCATGGTGCTTGGCCTTGCACAAGGCTACGAAGACCCAAAAGACATGGATGGCAAAATGGAAGTATATAAAAAGGTGCGCGAGCTAAACAAAAAGCTTGAAGACGAATACGGCACATCAAACTGCAACGAACTTCTTATCAAATACTCAAACGAAGCCAACGTGCAAGCTCGCTCACACCACAAAGACATCTGTTGGCGCCTAGTGGCCTCAGCCACCGGCAACGTCTGGGATATACTAAATGCAGAGAAGTAATTATAGTTCAAAAAATAGAAATAGTGCTATTTGATTCGTCAAGTAGCACTATTTTTATTATGTAAAATGTATATCTTTATTGCAGCATTGTTTGAATGGCTTCGTGTAGTGCGATGTCGCCACTTATTACTCCCATAAATAGTGCAAAACTACCTAATACAATAGAGAAGGTAATGATAAGCACAAGTAGGGCAATGAATGCAAGGAAAAGACCAAAGAGTAGGAGTAGGCATCCAGATAAGCAACCTCTTGATTTGTTGTTTGCCGCAGGTTTAAATTCAGAATCTGGTTCTACGTTGTAGGCACTGCTGTCTCCTTTTGGAAGGATTATCCACATTAAAGTATAAACAATGATAGTCCAAGGACCAGAGCAGATTGTAAGAAGCACCCAAAGTATTCTTATTAAGTTTGCGTCTAAATTAAAATAACATGCTAAACCGCTAGAAACTCCGCCTAGCAATTTGTTATTAATATCACGAAACAATTTCTTTTCCATAGTTTGTCAATTTTTATTCACATTTTTCTTCCCATGGACGAATGCATTTTTGCAGTTTTTCGCACCAGATGTAGCCGGCAGAAGGAATGCAGCCGTGCTCGTCGCGGTCGCCACCTAGGAGAGGGCGGTTTATAAGTGTGTCTGCTAGCGCAGTGGTATCTGCCATAGCAGTAGTATCAGTGGCAGCACTTGAAGCAGCTTGAGCATTTGTACTGTTTTTTGTGGTGCAGCATGCTATAAACATAGATGCCACTGCTAGTGTTAATATTATCTTTTTCATAAGTTGGATGTAAATGATTTTAGTTCGTCGTATAGGCGTTTTACAGGAAGTCCCATCACGTTGAAGTATGAGCCTACAATCTTTTCTATGCCTATGTAGCCAATCCACTCTTGCACGCCGTATGAGCCTGCTTTGTCGAATGGTTTGTATTTTTCTATGTAATAGTTTATTGCTTCGTCTGTAAGTGTGCTAAAGTGCACTTCGGTGCTTGAGTAAAACTCCACGCATTTTTCTTTGCTAAAGATGCACACTGCGGTGATAACTTCGTGCACGCGGCCAGAAAGCGAGCGTATCATTGAAAAAGCTTCCTCGTAAGACTTTGGCTTGCCAATTATATTATCGTCTAATATCACCACTGTATCTGCTGTAATAGCAATAGTGTTTTCCTCTAGCTGAGGTTTGTAGGCCTTAGCTTTAGCCTTGCAGATATATTGCACAGCGTCTGCGCCTTTAAGGCTTGCAGGGAAACTTTCGTCGGCATCCACAGTGCAAGTGCTAAACTCCACGTCTAAGCCTTTAAGCAATTCTCTGCGACGAGGCGATTGCGAAGCTAGTATTAGTTTATATCCTTTTAAATCAAGCATTGAGAATGTATGAATAGTTTAATATAAACAAGTAACCTACCACGGCAGCATAAAGAGTACCCACAAGCATAATAAACTTAACAAAGGTGCTTATTTGTCTCCAGTCTCTTCTTTTTGCTGCTTTGCCAATCCAGAAAATAAGGATAATGCAAGGCACAAGTATGCCGAAGATATAGTATTTTGTAGTGATATTGTCTGTGGTGAATGGGTTTAGGTAGAAACAGAAATAACCCACAATAAGTGTGCTAATAAGTGTTACAACTGTAAGCACTATTTTTGTGGTGTTGATGCCAAGCACAATAGGTAGGCTGTGGCATTCCATTTCTCTGTCGCCTTCTATGTCTTCCACGTCTTTTACTACTTCTCGTATAAATGTGAATAGGAAGGCAAACAAACCAAATGCTGCAAACCAACCGTATATCTCGCCTAGTATGCCTGTGTTGTAAAGAAGTGCTCCGTATTTGTTTTCCAGACTAATGGCAGATAAATAACTGCATGCGAAAACAGATAGGAAAGAGCAAAGCGAAATAACAAGGTTTCCTAAAAGGAAGATACGTTTGTAGCTAGATGAATAGAACCATAGCATACCAGAAATCACAGCAAACAAAATAGCAATGTTTAGTTTGCCTAAAATAATGGCAAGCGCTATACCACAAGCAATGCCAATGGCAAAACAAATTTGAAATGCCCAACCAGCAGCATTACGTGAAATTGTGTTGCCAACAATCACCTTTGTAGGTTTGTTTATTTGGTCTATTTTGGTGTCGAAATAGTCGTTTACTATATAACCACCTGCTGCAATAAATAGGGTAGCACCAAGTAGAAGTCCAAAGATTGGATATTCGTATGGTAGTGCAATGGTGTATTTTGCAAGTATTGGTTTAAGTACTCCAAAAAACATTAGTGTTTGCAGTACCCCTAGGAATAATAAGTTTTTCCAACGAATTAACTGTAACATAATCTTACCAAATTGTGGCCTCGTCGTCGCGAAGCCAGTTGTCTTGAGCTTTTAGTACTTGTTCTATCACATCGCGAGCGCAACCCTCGCCACCTTTGCAGTGAGAAATATATTTAGAGATTTCTTTTATCTCTGGAGCCGCATCTGCAGGGCAACATGGCACACCCACCATTTTCATTACTTTAAGGTCTGGAATATCATCGCCCATGTAAAGCACATTTTCTGCTTTTAGATTGTATTTTTCCATTAGAGCATTAAACTCCACAATCTTGTTGTGACAGCCCAAATAAATATCATCTGTGATGCCAAGTGCAGCAAATCTGCTTCTTAGATACTCGGTGTTTGCGCCAGTGATAATTGCAATCTTGTAACCAAGTTTGCTTGCCAGATGTAGTGCATATCCGTCTTTTACATTTCCGGTGCGGATAGGTAGTCCTGTTTCTGAATTTAGGTTCATCACGTTGCTACTAAGCACGCCGTCTACGTCGAAAATAAACACTTTTATATCTTGTAAAAGTTCCTTAAAGTTTTTCATCTTGGATGCTTTCTGTGATAAGTTTGTATATCTGTTTTTCTCTTCCTTCAAGTGCATTTATTTGCTTTTCTATTACCTTGCTATCGCGTCTTATTGCAGGGCCTGTTTGTGCTTTTCTAGGGTGAAGAACTTTAATTTTTTCTGTAGTTTCACTAATGAGTGGAAGCATATCGTCGAAGCTAAGTCCCGCCTTTTCTAGTATGTCTGATGCTATGCTATAAAGGTGGTTTGAGAAGTTGCAAGCAAACACAGCAGCTAGGTGTACGTGAGCTCTATTTTCTGAGTTTACCTCTTTCGCTCTGTCTGAAAATGCATTTGCGAATAGTAGCAACCTGCTTGCATTGTCTTCGTTATTCGCTTCTATGTAAACAGGAATTTCCTTAAAGTTTACATTCTTTTGTTTTGAGAATGTTTGCAGTGGGTAAAGTATGCCAATGTTGGCAGAGAAATCTTTTAAAATTTCCATTGGCACGCTACCTGCAGTGTGCACCACAAGGGCATTTTCTGGTAGAGAAAAAGTAGTGAGTGCAGAGACTATAGCATCGTCTTTTACACTCACAATATATAGGTCTGCTTCTTTGTTTAGTTCGCCTTTAGAACTGGTGAAAGGAACGCCAAGTATGGTGCCAAGTGCGCGTGCAGAGTTCTCGGTTCTACTCACAATTTGTAGTATCTGAAAACCTGCATTTTTTATGGCTTTACCAAGGTGGGTTGCCACATTACCAGCACCTATTATAACTACCTTTTGTATCATTAAAATTTACCTGTGTGGATTTTTTCAAATTGAAGTTTGTCTTCGTTGAATGGTTTGCGTTCCATGCCTTTGTAGCCAATACCAATGATGCATTCCACTGCATATTTTTCTGGTATGCCAAGAAGTTCTTTGATGGTGTCTTCTGCCATTGTGCCTTCTTCCACACCAGCGCGTTTTCTAATTTGGCACCAGCAGCTACCAAGACCAAGGTCTTCTACTGTAAGTTGAATATTGAACGCTGCCACTGAACAGTCTTCTACCCAAACGTCGCTCTTTTCTGTGTCGGCAATAATCACAATAGAAAGTGGAGCTTCTGCCACAAATGCAGCGCCAAAAGGTTTGCATTTAGACATTTTTTCTTGCATTTCTTTGTCTGTTACCACGATGAACTCCCATGGGTTTAGGCTTTTGCCTGCAGGAGACATTAGGGCATTTCTAAGGATTGCATCTATTTTTTCTTGTTCTACAGCTTGCTGAGTAAATTTTCTGTGACTTCTGCGTACTTGCAGTAATTTATACATTGATTCCATATTATTTTAATACATTAAATAAATAAACTAGTGAAACACTTATTGCTTGATTGTTTGAGGCAGAGAAATAGTCTTTTTTGGTGGAGTTGAACACATTGCCAAGTCCAAAGTGATAGCGGGCTTCTAGTTGGAAAGCACCTGCCTTTTTAGTTCTATATTCCACACCAAGACCACCTGTGATGCCGTAATCAAATCTATTTTCTATTTCTTTGAATTGCTGTACGCCAGCGCCCTCAGAGAATGGGGCAGTGGCCTCGTTGTTTACCATATATCTTATCTCTGGTCCTAAGTTTACAAAGAACTTTGTGTTTTTCTTGCCAAAGTAGATATGTGCTAAAATAGGTAGTTCTAGATAGTCAAATCTGTGGCTGTAAACTTCACCTGTGGCTGAGGTTTCAGACCAACCTTGCTGGCTATAGTTTAGCTCTGCTTGAAATCCAAAATACTTTAAATTGATGTATCTCACAGTGAAACCACCTTTGTATCTTACGTCGAAGTTTTGTGCTACTTTTGGTGAGAATGATACATTTGGCCATAGGTTTACACCCTGATTGGTACCCACATAGAACTCTGGCTTAATGAGTGTATATTGGCTAAAGGCCAATGTACAAACGAAAAGTAGTGAAATACTAAGGAGAAATCTGCGCATATTATTCTATAATATTTAAGCCATTTGAGTTTATTTCTTGAAGTATTACTCCTAAGTTGCTATATCCACCGATATTCTTTTTAGCGAATGCAAAATTCATCTGAATACCTTTGTGGTTGATATATTCCAGGTGTTTGTCGAATCTTGAGCTATAGCTGTTCATATTCCAAATAAAGAATTGGAAAATGTCGAAACCAAATAGGGCATAGTTTGGTGTTTGTTGCACAGATGGCACGCCAAACTTGTCGATAAACAAGCTGAAGAAACGTTTTGTTCTGCTGTCGCTATAGTTTGTATAGTAACTTGTAAAGCTATAAACTGGAAGTGAATATAGTTCATCAATTAGGTATCCGCTCCATTCTGGGAATGCAAATACAGATACTTTTTTAGATGTAACAAGTTCTAGTTGCTCGCCTAGTTTGTTTAGTAAAACTTCGTTGCTACTTGGTGTAAGGAAAATAACATCTTCTTCCACTAGCGCTGCAATAGAGTCTATTTTAGCGGCAATTTTATAGTCGTCGATAAATGTGTATTCGATTTCGTTTTTCTTTAGTTGTGGTAGCAGCAAATCGGTAAAGTCACTCTTGTTGTATGTGGTAAACGATGCTGTTTGTGAAATAATCACGTGTTTGTCTTTAAATAGTTCGCAGAACTTTTCTGCTAGTGCAGGGAATAGTTCTTTTTGTGGCGATACTACTTGATAAAGATATTTGTTTGTATCAATTTCTGGCACATTTGAAGAGAATGGAATTATAGTTCTAATTTTGTTCTCCCCAGCAAATTTTGCCACGTACGATACTTGGCTTTGGTATGCAGGGCCAATGATTAAATCCATTTGTTTTAGCAAATGATTGCCAAGCACAGCTGTAATTTGGCTATGTGTTTTACCAATGTCGAATGCGTAAAGGTCTATGTTGATACCAAGTTTTGATAGTGAGTCTGCAGCAATGATACAACCCTTGTAGAAGTCAACAAAGCGCTCCATGCTTGCATCTCTTTTTTGAGCATCTAGCATAAATGGTAGCAGAATAGCCACTTTAAACTCGCCTTGGAAGTTTTTAGTTATTACATCGTCTAGGTCTAGTTCAGACTCTAGCATGGTGGCAAGTGTGTCGATTTGGTTTTCTGCAGTGTCGGTTTTGCTTGCAAATGCTTGTTGAGCAAGCTTGCTATATTTTTTTGTTTGAGCCTTTATTTCTGCTGCTTCAACTTTTTTTAGCTCTTTCTTAATAGCCACACTATCAGGAATATAAAGTTTGTCGCCAATGCCAAGGGTGGTAGCCCATGGGTTTACTTTTAGAATGTCATCTACACTCACTTTATATTTTTTAGACAAACTATATAGTGTGTCTTTTGGGCGCACTGTGTATGTTTTTACAGGAAAATTTGGTTTTTTATTTTCCTCTTTCTCTGCTGCAATTGTAGGATTTTCTACAACTGGCACTTTAATAATTTGTCCAAGTTGAAGACCGTTTTCAATGTTTTGATTTGCTTCTATAATAGAGGCTTGTGGCACGCCAAAACGTTGGCTTATGGCATAAAATCCTTCACTTTTTTGCACAGTGTAAAGATAGTATTCTTTTCCATCTACACTAATTTTTGGATATGTTTGGCCAAAAATATGAAGTGAAGACACAAGGAATAATATCAATAAAAGTTTTTTCATATTAGTCTTGATTTAGTAAGCTGTTTTTTCTGCAGATATATTTTCCAATAATATCAAACTCTAAATTTACAACAGTGTCTTTTTTGATGTTTTTAAAGTTTGTATTTTCAAATGTGTATGGGATAATGCACACTTGGAATGTGGTTTGAGTAGGGTTGCACACTGTTAGGCTAACGCCGTTTACTGTAACAGAGCCTTTGTCTACAGTGAAATAACCTCTTTCTATCATTTCTTTAGACGAGTTGTACTCAAAGGTAAATATCCAACTGCCGTTGTCGTCTTGCACTTTTTTGCAGATAGCAGTTTGGTCCACGTGGCCTTGCACAATGTGTCCGTCTAGGCGGCCATTCATTAGCATGCTGCGTTCGATATTTACTAGGTCACCCTCTTTAAGTAGGCCTAAGTTGCTACGGTTTAGGGTTTCTTTCATGGCGGTTACGGTGTATGTGCCTTCTTCAAGTTTTACAACTGTAAGGCAAACGCCGTTGTGTGCCACACTTTGATCTATTTTTAATTCATTTGCAAATGAACATGATAGGGTGAAGTGCATGTTGTCTTTTTCGCGCTCCACTTTTACCACTTTTGCTGTTTCTTCTACGATTCCTGAAAACATAATATGTATTATTGTGTATTTATTATCTCCGCCTTGCGCTAACGCTTAAGACGGAGTTATGACTCTATTGCACCCTACGGGTGCTTTTAATCGGTATTCTTAATTAACTCCTCACTCCTCACTCCTAACTCCTCACTACCGAGTGTACCCCATTTACGTTTTTAATCTTTTGAATGATGCGTTCAAGGCTTTCTAAATCCTTTACGGTAAGCACCAATTTGCCATCGAAACTGCCAGCGTCGGAGTTGATGGAAATGGAACGCAAAGTTACCGAATTTTCTTTAGAAATCAAAGAACTAATATTAGTTATAACCCCTAAGTCGTCTCTGCCCGACACGTAGATGGTGCAGATGCTTTGTTCATTAGACGATGCTTCCCACGCAGCGTTTACTATGCGGTAGCCAAATCTTGCCATCATTTGTGGAGCATTAGGGCAGTTTTTACGGTGAATTTTAATGCCACCAGACACGCCCACAAAGCCAAATATCTCGTCGCCATAGATAGGGTTGCAACATTTTGCCATGGTGTATTGCACACCTTTGGTTTCGTTGTTGATTATTAAAACATCGTCTTTGCTAAGTTTGTCGTTGCCTTTAAATGTGCCTGCACTTACGGTTTCTGGTGCTCCTTCTTCTTTTTTATCGAAGTTTAAGTAATTGTCTTTAAACTCAAGAATGTCTATTTCTTCGTTGTTTATATCAATATAAAGTTCAGAAATAGTCTTATAACCTAATTTTTTAGCTAGACGAGAAAGGCGGGCTTCGTCAAATTCTATTTTCCAGTTTTTGAAACGGCGAAGAATAATTTCGCGTCCCATATTTGCCTCGTTGGTTTCGGTTTCTTTTATTACCTGACGGATTTTTTGTTTAGCCTTGCTTGTGGTTACAAGTTTCAACCAGTCGGCACGTGGTTTCTGGTTCGACGACGTAAGTACTTCTATTTGGTCGCCATTTTTAAGCACGTAAGAAATGGTTACGTTTTTATTGCCTAGCTTACCGCCAATACATGTGCAACCAAGTTTGGTGTGGATGGCAAAAGCAAAGTCGAGCAGGGTGGCACCTTTGCGCAGTTTGTATAGGTCGCCATTTGGGGTGAACACAAACACCTCTTCGTCGTATAGGTTTAGTTTGAATTCATCCATATATTCTTCTGCCTTAAGGTCTTGACTTTCAAGCGCATCGCGCAAGTTTTTAAGCCAAGCGTCCATATTGGCTTCGCCTTGAATGCCTTTGTATTTCCAGTGAGCAGCCATACCTTTTTCTGCCACTTCGTCCATTCTTTCGGTACGAATTTGCACTTCCACCCATTTGCCTTCTGGGCCCATCACAGTGGTGTGAAGCGACTCGTAACCATTGGTTTTTGGTATAGAAAGCCAGTCTCTTAGGCGTTTTGGGTTTGGCTGATACATATCTGTTACCACAGAATACACTTGCCAACACTCTGCTTTTTCTTTTTCAAGTTCGCTATCCAATATTACTCTAATTGCAAAAAGGTCGTAGATACCTTCAAAGGCGGTGTTTTGTTTTTTCATTTTGTTCCAAATACTATAAATAGATTTGGTTCTGCCTTTTATGCTAAACTTAAGCCCTGCCGCTGTAAGTTTTTCTTTTAGCGGAGCAATAAAGTTGTCGATATATTGGTCGCGATTCTTTTTTGTTTCACTTAGCTTGCGCGCAATCTCTTTGTAAATATCTGGGAATGTATATTTCAAAGAAAGGTCTTCCATTTCGGTTTTTATTTTGTAAAGACCCATACGGTGAGCAAGTGGGGCATAAAGATATGCTGTTTCTTTTGCTATGTTCAGCCTCACGTCTTCTGGTTTGTCTTTCAGATTTCTCATGTAGAAAAGCCTTTCAGAAAGCATAATAAAGATAACGCGCACGTCTTCGGCTAGTGTAAGAAGCAGTTTTCTAAAGTTTTCAGTTTCCATGGTAGATGTTTTGCCGTAGAGTTTTTTCACTCTGCTTAGTCCATTTACCATAAGAGAAATTTCGTCAGAAAAATCTGCTTTTATGTTTTCTATATTGTACTGAGAGTGTTTTACAAGTGGATAAAGCACCACCGTGCAAAGAGCCGCCTTGCTCAAGCCTAGTTCTTTTATAGCAATAAGTGCTATTTCAAGAGCAGAGGCAAAGTCTATAGCAAGTTCTTCACTATATTCAGCCTGTTTGTAGAGCTCAGCTAGTTTTGCTCTATACTCTTTTGGCAAAAAGTTTTCGCTTGTTTGTCTTAGAGTTTTATATCCTGTAAACCACTTTGCAGTTTTCATTCTTGTGAAATTATAAGTTGATAACTATTTTGTGTTGAGGCAATTGAAGATTGAACAAATGGCATAAAATCTTCGTAAAACTCTGTAGGGAAATAATAATCTACACAGAATTTTGCCTTTTTGTCGTCGAAATAAATCACACGAATAAGTGTCTTGTATGAGTTTGTCATAGTAATTTCTTCCACACGTGGAAATTCGTTAGATTTATATCTTCTTTTACTCACTTTGTCCCAATAATTTTGGGCGTTATAGTTTTGTTTGTAAAAATCTAGTTCGTTTTCTGTCTTTTCTGCTGGTATGTGGCGCATATCATAGATAGACACATTGGCATTGCTAAGAACAGTATCTACATAGAGTCTGGTAAGTATTCTTTCAAACGGATTGGCATACAAATTTATTTGTGAAATAGAATCCACAAAGCTTTGATTTACAGCCTTAAAGCCCAATGGCATTCTGTAAGAAATTTGCAGGTCGTTTAGGTTTGCTACTTCAGAAACCAAACCTTCTTCCATCTGAAAATCACGTTCTTTAATGCAAGATGTAAATAGGGCAAGTGCCAATAAAATAATTATGTTTCTCATTCTTGATAATATATTCGTTTTACGCGTTTCGATACACTAGTTAAAATTTCGTAGGCAATAGTGTTTGTCTTTTCTGCTAGCTGAGAAATGGTTGGCTCGGTGCCAAACACTGTTACCATATCGCCTTCGTTTACGTTAGGTATGTCTGTAATGTCTATCATACACACGTCCATGCAGATATTGCCTACAAATGGAGCGCGTTTGCCGTTTATCATTACATAACCATTACCGTTTCCAAATGCTCTGCTAAGACCGTCGGCATAGCCAATAGGAATAGCTGCTATTGTGGAATTTTTGTTTAGACGACCTCTTCTGTTGTAGCCCACAGTGTCTTCTGCAGTAAGCTGTTTTATTTGCAGAATGCGTGTTTTAAGTGTTGCCACAGGGCGAATAGGAGAGTTTTTGTCTATTCCTATGCCGTAAAGTCCAATACCCATTCTCACCATATCCATTTGATACTCTGAGAAGCGTTGCACACCAGAGGTGTTTAATATATGACGAAGAAATTTAGTGTTTAGTTTAGTTTCTAGTTCGTAGGTAACTGCTTTAAAGGTATTTATTTGTTTAAGTGTAAACTCGTCTTCGTTTTTGTCTTCGGCTGCCACAAGGTGAGAAAATGCAGACTCTACTTTCAAGCTTTTATGTTTCTTTAAAAACTCTATTAGTTCTGCTATGTCTTTAGGTTCAAAGCCCAAACGGTGCATGCCAGTATCTATTTTTAGGTGAATAGGGAAGTTTTTAATGCCTTCTCTTTCGGTATACTCGGCAAAGCTTTTTAGTATCTTGAAACTATAAATTTCTGGTTCAAGACGATATTTTATAAGCAAATCGAAGGTGTTTAGCTCTGGATTCATAATAATAACAGGTGTTTGAATGCCTGCTTTTCTTAGCTCCACGCCTTCGTCTGCCACTGCCACACCAAAGTAGTCGCAGTTGTAGTGGCTTAGTGTTTGTCCCACGGCAAGTGCGCCACAGCCATACGCATCGGCTTTTATCATAGCCACAGCCTTGGTGTCTTGTTTAAGAAACGATCTTAAGTGTTTGAAATTATCTACTAGTGCCGAAAGGTTCACTTCCATTATGGTTTCGTGGCTCTTGGCAGATAGGTAATTTGTAATTTTCTCAAATTCAAATTTTCTGGCACCTTTAATGAGGATAATCTCATTTATAAAGGTAGGTTGAGCGTTGATAAGGTCTATTGTTCTTTCGTAGAAAGTGCTTCCTTCTGGGAACAGGTTTTTATAGTTGCTTATTTCGCCTACGCCAAAAAAGCGGTTTATTCCTTTTTCTTTTATAAGGTCTGCCACTGCTGTGTAAAGACTCTTGTCGTCGGCACCTGTTTGAGCAATATCAGACAAAATCAGTGTTTTGCTAAGCCCAGTGTTTTTGCTTTGAGAATTTAGAAAATCCATAGCAATAGAAAGCCCGCCAAGGTCTGAATTGTATGAGTCGTTTATTAGAGTACAATTGTTGATGCCTTGTTTTAGTTCCAAGCGCATTGCCACAGGCTCAAGTGCCTCGGTGTTTAGGTCGCTAATGCTTAGGAATACGCAGCATATAATAGCATTAAGTGCGTTTTCTATTGAAGCATCGTCGGTAAATGGTATTTTATACTCGTAGCTGCGGTTGTTGTACTCAAATTTTAATATGCTTGTGGCGCCATCCGTGGTTTTGCTCACATTTATCACAGCTTTTTCGTCGTTTATACCCCAAGTGATAAGCTGTGTAAGTTTTTTCTCAAAGTATTTTTCAATGCCATATTTGCTAGGGCAAATAACAGTGTCGGCAGCGTAAAATAGTTTGATTTTCTCTTCTATTTTTTCTTCCTGCGATTTAAAACCAGCATTGTGTGCGTTGCCAATATTTGTGATAATACCAATTTTTGGTTTAATTATCATGGCAAGGCGTTCCATTTCGCCAGTTTGTGAAATACCTGCTTCAAAAATGCCCAAGTTGTGACTTTCGTTTAAGTTTAGCACAGAAAGTGGCACCCCAATTTGTGAGTTGTAACTCTTTGGGCTACGGCAACAATTAAACTTATCTTTAAGTAGTTGATAAAGCCATTCTTTCACTATTGTTTTGCCGTTGCTACCCGTTACGCCAATAATAGGGAAACGGAAAAGTTCTGCATGAGATTTAAAATTATCTCTGTGAAACATAGCTAGTGCTTGCAGTGCTTTCAGTGTGTTGTCCACTAGGAAGAAATTGGCATTGAAACTTTCGTATTTTTTGTCCCAAATAGAGATAAGAAAGTTTTTTACGCCTTGTTTGTATAGTTCTTCCACATATTTATGACCGCTACCTGTGTTTGTTTCCAATGCCACAAATAGGGTGGTATCCATAAAAGACACTTGTCTGCTATCGGTGAGGCAGTGTTCAATTGTGCATTCTGGCAGTTTAAGAATAGACTTGCTAACAATAAAATTATTAGCATCTAATATGTTTTTTATTTCGTTTACAGAGTATCTCATTTAGATTTTTCTTTCAATTTCTCAGACATCATTTCTTCAAACGAAAGTCCTGTAAGTTTTGTGATTTGTTTGAATATATAGTATAGTGCCACAAACATAACAGCGGTGCTAGGCAGTGCAATTGCTGGGTAACTAATGGCTGTAAGTGTGCCAAGTTCTTCGTTGAAGGCTGCTGTGCCTGCTGGGCTCACTACTATATATTTGGTTAAAAAGAAATTTAAAAATGCAGAAAGTAGAAAAGAACCTGCCACCATAAAGGTTGCTTTAAATAGGGCTTTGTCCATCTCTGGTGCATTGCTGTTTTCTTCTAGTTTTTCGTCTATAAGTTTTAGGTCTAAAATTTCTTCGTTGAAAAGAAGTTTTTTCACAATTGGATATGGAGTTTTTAGCGACACAATTACTGCAATGCCTATAAGTAGTGGCACTGCGGCTTCTTTCACGGCAAGCCACTCGGTAGGAAACTCAAATACTCCGATAATACCAGTTAAGAATATACTCACAAAACCTATGATGGCAATAAAACCAGTTTCTTTTCTAACGAAAAGGTTGTAGATAGCATAGCCAACAGGTAGCGAAAGTGCCACTAAAAAGCCTGGGAGAATACCAAGGTATTCTTCGGTGCTAAATTTTGAAAGTATAATGGCTGGTATTACTATACTCACTAGCAAACTCACTAGTGGTGATTCTTTTTTCTTTTCCACGGTTTAAATTTTATATTTTTTAGTCCAATTTATTTTGTCGTTTTTTACCTTTTCAAGCAGTGCTAAATATTGCTCGCTCTCTGGGTTTGATGGTCTGTGTTTTTCTGTTTTTACGATTTTTTCGTATTCTTTTATACCATCAATAGTTTTGTCTGAAAAATATGCGTCTGAAAATCTTTTCCAAATATAATCTACAGCCAGAGCAGTAGGGTGTGCCATATCTTCTGCAAAAAATCTGTAATCTCTAAGTTCGTCGAGTACAATTTCGTACGAAGGGAAATATTCACAATTTGGGTGCTGTGATACGAGTTTTTCTATTGCAAGCAGAAGTCTACTTTTGCTAAGTTGATTTTCGTGTGCTCCGTCTTTAAGATGACGCACAGGGCTCACGGTGAATATTATGCGTTTGTCTAACGAGCAGATAGGTTTAAGGATATTTACTATTTCTTCCACATCCATTGCTCTGCGAGTGAAACTACTTGCTGCACTGTGATGGCAGTTTGCTACTATTTCGCCAGTTTCGTTTAGCTCATACACCCAACTTGTGCCAAGGGTAACTACAATAACAGGGTTTTCTGAGTTTAGTATTTCGTTTGCCTTGTTAATTGCCTGGCTCATTAGGTTTAGCGCCTCGTTTTTGTCGGCACTTGAATAACTGCTATGAAAAGCATAACTATTCCATTTGTCTTTTTGGAAAAACAGGCTTTCTGCACTTGGCGCTTGTTTTTCTAATATAAGTTTAAATGAATTTGCCACAGAATACGGATTGTAAATGGCTCCAAACGGATGCATTGCTTCAAACCCGCCTTCTGCAAATTTTACTTGCATGTTTTGGGCAAAGCAAGAACCAAGAAGAAGAATCTTTTGGTTGTGATTAATCTTCTCGGCAGACTTTTTTATCTGTACTTCTGTTCTGAAATTCATTATTCAAAGATTTTTAGAAGCTCGTCTAGGTTTGGAGTAAGGATAATCTCTATACGGCGGTTTGCTTTGCGTGCTTCTTTTGTGTCGGCTGTTTCCACAGGGCAATATTCGCCTCTACCGCTTGCACTCACTTTTGCAGGGTCGATATCTTTGTTTTCAAGAAGAATACGCACAATAGAAGTGGCACGTTTCACACTTAAGTCCCAGTTGTCTACAATGTTGCCGTTGCCAGAGAAAGGCACGTTGTCTGTGTGACCTTCCACCACAATATCCACGTCTTTTGTGGTAGCAAGTACTTTAGAAAGTTCTCTAATAGCATTGGCACCTTTGTTGTCAACCACCCATCTACCAGATTGGAAAAGTAGTTTTTCATCCATAGACACATATACTTTGCCACCTTTTTCGCTCACTTTCAAACCTTCTGATTCAAATGGAGCAAGGGCTTTCATTACTTTGTCTTTAAGTGAGTTTAGATACTGGTCGCGCTCTTCTAGAAGTTTTGTTAGTTCGGTAATTTTTGCGTTTCTATCTTCTAGTTCTGCTTGTTTTTCTTTAAGTGCACGCTCTGCTTTGAAAAGTGCGTCTTCGCGTTGAATAAGTTCAGTTTGTAATGTCTGAATTTCTTCTAGCATATTTTGAATTTCTTTTTTAGTAGAAGCGCCTTTAAGTTTGTCAAGAAGATTTGCGTTTTGTTCTTGCATTTTGTTGCAATCTTCTACCACACGTTGAAGCTCACGAGAAAGTCTTGTTGTATCTTCTTCAATAGTTTCTTTTTCTTTGCTTAGTTTGGCTATTTGTGCCTCTAAATCTGATATTTTAGCATTTGCTTTGTTAAGTTCTTTATCGCACTCTTTTGCTTGCTCATAAAGTTTAGCTTCGCTATCTAATACTTCATTATATTTTGCTTGTGTTACACAAGATGAGGCTAAAATGCCTGCGCAGAATAAATAAATTAATTTTTTCATTTTATAAATATCTTTTTTACCACTTACAAAGTTAGTAAAATAGTCTAAAAATATCAATTAATAATATGCTAATTTATGTTATTTAAGAATTTATTATGTATTTTTGTACTCAAATGTAAATTTATGGCAGATAAATATCCAATATTATCCACTATTAATTATCCTTCAGACTTAAGAAAGCTAGATAAAAAGCTTCTTAAACCATTGTGTCAGGAGCTTAGAACGTTTATTGTAGAACAGCTTGCAAACAATCCTGGACACTTGGCTTCTAGTCTTGGAGTGGTAGAACTTACAGTGGCATTACATTATGTTTTTGATACTCCAGAAGACCGCATCGTGTGGGATGTGGGTCACCAAGCATACGGACATAAAATATTAACAGGCAGACGTGAAAGATTTTCAACAAACAGAAAATTTAAAGGTCTTTCTGGTTTTCCTTCTCCAAAAGAAA
Organism: uncultured Bacteroidales bacterium; assembly: GCA_937911235.1. Classification (GTDB taxonomy): domain Bacteria; phylum Bacteroidota; class Bacteroidia; order Bacteroidales; family Paludibacteraceae; genus Enterocola. Next base: position 1,181 of record CALDPN010000034.1, on the reverse strand, counting down.
GTGAGTATGATGCCTTTGTGGCAGGTCATGCTTCAAACTCTATTTCTGCTGCCTTGGGTATGGCTATTGGTAGCGAGAAACTTGATACAAACAGAAAAGTGGTGGCAGTAATTGGCGACGGTTCTATGACTGGTGGTCTTGCTTTCGAAGGCTTAAATAACGCTTGCGTAAACCCAAACAACCTACTTGTTATCCTCAACGATAACAATATGGCCATAGACAATGCAGTGGGTGGCTTAAGTGAATATCTTACCGATATTACTTCTTCTGCGTGGTACAATAAATGGCGCTTTAGAACATATCACTTCTTAAAGAAAATAGGCCTAATGAAAACCTCTACTCGCAATCGTATGGTGAGGGTAGGAAATCACTTAAAGTCTATTCTAACAGGTGGTTCAAATATTTTTGAGGGCTTGAATATCAGATACTTCGGTCAACTTGATGGTCACAATATCGACCAACTTGTAAAGGTGCTTACCGATATTAAAAACTTCGAAGGTCCTCGCGTGCTTCACATTAAAACCGTGAAAGGCAAGGGCTATGCACCAGCAGAAAACTCTGCAACTATTTGGCACGCACCAGGCATTTTCAACGCAGAAACAGGTGAGAGAATAGAGAGCAAAGGTAATGGTGCTTCGCTTTATCAAGACGTGTTCGGTGAAACACTTCTAGACCTTGCAAAAGAAAATGAAAAAATAGTAGGCGTTACGCCAGCCATGCCAACAGGCTGTTCTATGAACATTATGATGCGCGAAATGCCAGATAGAGTGTTCGACGTGGGTATTGCAGAGGCACATGCTGTAACTTTCTCGGCAGGTATGGCAAAAGAAGGCTTAATGCCTTATTGCAATATTTATTCTTCGTTTATGCAACGTGCCTACGACCAAATTATTCACGACGTGGCTCTGCAAAACCTTAATATGGTGCTTTGCCTTGATAGAGCAGGTCTTGTGGGCGCAGATGGTCCTACACACCACGGTGCATTCGATATTTCATACCTAAGATGTATTCCAAACCTTACTATAGCCTCTCCACTCAACGAAATGGAACTTAGAAACCTAATGTACACTGCGCAACTCTTTGGCAAAGGTACATTTGTGAATCATGGCTGTTATTTTATGGATGGTGGAACAATCCAAATTGGCGAGAATGTATTCATTGGCCCATTCTGCGGCTTTTAT
>CALDPN010000033.1 GCA_937911235.1 uncultured Bacteroidales bacterium | reverse complement strand
ACAAGGCCGATACTTCCGAACCTGCTTGGGTGAAACGGAAAATATTGTCGATAAATAGCAATACGTCATTGCCGTCTTTGCCTGATTTATTGTTGTCACGGAATGATTCTGCCACAGTAAGACCTGTAAGCGCAACAGAAGCACGTGCACCTGGAGGTTCGTTCATTTGACCGAATACTAGTGTAGCTTGAGATTTTCCTAAAGCTTCTTTATCTACTTTAGAAAGGTCCCAATCTCCTTTCTCCATGCTTTCTTTAAATTCTTCACCGTAGTTGATAACGCCAGCTTCTAGCATTTCACGAAGTAAGTCGTTACCTTCACGGGTACGTTCACCAACACCTGCAAATACAGAGTAACCATTGTAACCTTTTGCAATATTGTTGATAAGCTCCATGATTAACACGGTTTTACCTACACCGGCACCACCGAATAGACCAATTTTACCACCTTTTAGATATGGTGCTAAAAGGTCGATAACTTTAATACCTGTGTATAGGATTTCTTTTGATGTGGCTAAGTCTTCGTATGCAGGAGGCATTCTGTGGATTGGGTATTCTTCTGCACGTGTAAGTGCGTCCATACCGTCGATAGCGTCGCCGGTAACGTTTAGAAGACGACCTTTGATTTGTTCACCGATAGGTACAGAAATAGGAGTACCTTTAGGTGTTACTTTCATACCACGCACCAGACCATCTGTAGAATCCATAGCGATGGTACGAATGGTATTTTCGCCTGTATGTTGCTGACACTCAATGATTAATTTTTGGCCATTTGGACGTGTAATTTCTAATGCATCGTGTATTTTAGGAAGGTTGTCGCCTCCTTCTTCAAAGTAAACATCGACCACTGGACCAATGACTTGTGTGATAGAACCAATTATTTTAGTCATAACTTTTATTTAAAAACGTTCAAAGTTACTAAATATTTCTTTTATATTGTACTTTAAATTTAATAAATTTTCAGATTATTAATAAAAAAAAGCGACAATCTGTCGCTTTTATGTTATAATTGTTTTGGAAATTTATTTTAAATAATCTGAAATATTTTTTTCAATTCTTGAGGCAATGTTTTCTGTGTTTGCTTTTTCAAATTTCTCGCCAGTGATGTTTTCGAATAATTCAATGTAGCGATTTGTAATTCCTTCCACAATTTCTGGAGTCATTTCTGGTACTTGTTGGCCTTCTTTGCCTTGGAAACCATTTTCCATTAACCATTCGCGAACAAATTCTTTAGAAAGTTGTTTTTGTGCTTCGCCTTTTTCAAAACGTTCTTCGTAACCTTCTGCGTAGAAATAACGTGATGAGTCTGGTGTGTGAATTTCGTCCATTAGGTAGATTTCCCCGTTGTATTTACCAAATTCGTATTTGGTATCTACGAGGATAAGACCACGTTTTGCTGCGATTTCTGAACCACGTTGGAATAGGGCAAGGGTGTATTTTTCTAGTTTTTCGTATTCTTCTTTTGAAACTAGACCTTGTGCGATGATTTCTTCTTTAGAAATGTCTTCGTCGTGTTTGCCAATTTCTGCTTTTGTGGTAGGAGTGATGATTGGTGTTTCAAATTTTTGATTTTCGCGCATTCCGTCTGGGATTTTTACACCGCAGATTTCTCTTACACCATTTTTATATGCTCTCCATGCGCTACCACAAAGGTAACCACGAACAATCATTTCCACTGGGTAGCCTTCGCAACGACGGCCGATTGTAACCATTTCGTCTGGAGTGGCAAGTTTCCAGTTTGGAACGATGTCTGATGTTGCGTCTAGGAATTTTGCAGCGATTTGGTTTAGCATTTGTCCTTTGTATGGAATGCCTTCTGGTAATACAACGTCGAATGCTGAGATTCTGTCTGTTGCAATCATTACTAAAATATCGTTGCCGATGCTGTAAACGTCGCGTACTTTGCCGTGATATACGTTTGTTTGTCCTTTAAAATTAAAGTTTGTAGATGTTAGTGCGTTCATATGTCGTTTTATTTAAGTTAGGAATTAGGAGTTAGGAATTAGGAGTTTTCTCCTTATCCAACTCGTCATACGCTTCCACAATTCTAGATACGAGTTTGTGGCGGATGATGTCTTTTTTGTTGAATTCTATAAATGAGATGCCTTTTACGTTTTTAAGGGTGCGCATGGCATGGATAAGACCAGATTGTTGTGTGGCAGGTAGGTCTATCTGTGTCATGTCGCCTGTGACTATCATTTTAGAGTTGAATCCTAAACGTGTTAAGAACATCTTAATCTGTTGAGGAGTGGTGTTTTGTGCCTCGTCCAAAATGATAACGGCATCGCTAAGTGTGCGTCCACGCATAAATGCAAGAGGGGCAATCTGAATAACGTGTGTTTCTAGATATTCTCTTAGCTTAAATGGTGGTATCATATCTTCAAGCGCATCGTAAAGTGGTTGTAGATATGGGTCTATTTTGTCTTTCATATCACCAGGAAGGAAACCTAGTTTTTCACCGGCTTCTACTGCTGGGCGTGAAAGAATAATTTTTCTTACTTGTTTGTTTTTTAATGCTCTCACTGCTAGTGCGATAGCAGTGTATGTTTTACCTGAACCTGCAGGACCAGTGGCAAACATAAGGTCGTTTTTATCAAAGTCGGCAAGCAATTGTTCTTGATTTGCTGTGCGGGCAGTGATAGGTTTGCCGTTTAGTCCGTGTAGGATAAGGTTGTTTGGTTTTATTTCTTCTTTAAGTTTTCCTTTAACGATGTCGGTAATAACAGCTTCTGACAGGTCGTTGAATTCTGTGGCGTGTTTTTCTAAAAGAACTATTTTTTCGTCGAAATCGGCTAGTGAAACCTCGTCGCCAGTGGCTTTAATAGTGTTGCCTCTGGCCATGATTTTGATTTTAGGGAATAGAACTTTTAGTAAACGAATGTTTGAATTGTTTACTCCATAAAATACAACAGGGTCTGCAGAATTTAATATATATGTGTATTCTGTCATTATTCTTGCTCGCTAAGTTCTTTAATGCAATTTTTTAAAGAAGCTTCCCAGTGAGGGATGGTGATATTAAATGCTTGTTTGATTTTTGTTTTGTTTAAAACGCTATAGTGAGGACGTGCCGCCTTGGTAGGGTAGTCTTTTGTTTCTATAGGGTTTACTTTGCAAGTTTTGATGCCAGCTAGTTCGTGAATTTTGATTGTGAAATCGTACCAACTGCAAACACCTTCGTTGCTAAAGTGATATACGCCACCTTTGTCGTGGTCTGTGTCGATGGTTTGGTTCATTGCTTTAAGAATAGCGTCTGCTAGGTCTTCTGCGTATGTAGGTGTGCCTACTTGGTCGAAGATAACGTTTAGCGATTCTCTTTCTGAACCTAATTTAATCATTGTTTTTACGAAGTTGTTGCCAAATGGTGAATAAAGCCATGCTGTACGGATAATAATGGCATTTGGGCAAGCTTTTAGAAGATTTTTTTCTCCTTTAAGTTTGGTTTTGCCATATACTGAACATGGTTTTGTAGGCATATCTTCTGTGTATGGACGGCATGATGTGCCATCGAATACGTAGTCTGTAGATACGTGAATAATTCCTGCTCCAGCTTCTGCGGCTGCTAGACCTAAGTTTTTTACTGCAGTAGCGTTGATTTTCTCACATAGTTCTGCATCGTCTTCTGCTTTGTCAACTGCTGTATATGCTGCACAGTTAATTATATAACGGATGTCGTTGCCTGTAACAAAGTCTATAAGTTCGTCTTTGTCGCAAATGTCAAGACTATCTACGTCTGTAAACATGAAATTGTATTCAGGGTAGTTTGCAGATAGAATGCGAACTTCGTTTCCTAATTGGCCGTAGGCTCCTGTAACAAGAATATTCTTCATAATTTAAAAGTTTGTTATAATGTCTTTTAAAAATGGATGTTTTGTATCTTTTTCTGAGATAATGCGTTTTTCTACAGGTATCATCCAGTCTATATTTAAGTCTGGGTCGTCTAGGCGGATACCTCCTTCAAGAGAAGGGTTATATAGGTTGTCGCATTTGTAGGTAAAGACGGCTCTTTCGCTTAGAACAGAAAAACCGTGTGCAAAACCTTGTGGAATAAGGAATTGTGTTTTGCTTTCTGCATCAAGGATAACACCATGCCATTTACCGAAGGTAGGAGAGTCTTTGCGTAAGTCTACTGCTACGTCGAAAACTTTACCTTCTACTACAGAAACTAGTTTTGATTGGCTTTCTGGGTGAAGTTGGTAGTGAAGTCCACGAATAACACCGTATGTAGAACAAGAAAGGTTGTCTTGGCAAAATTCTTGCATAATGCCAGCGTCTTGATAACGTTTTTTGTTGTATGTTTCACAGAAATATCCACGGCTATCGCCGAAGATTTTAGGTTTTATAATAAGTAAACCTTCTATGCCTGTTTCAATTATTTCCATGTTAATATATAAAAGGTTCGTCTGCTATTTTAATTAGGTATTGGCCGTAGTAGTTCTTTTTAAGTGGTTCTGCTAGGGCTAAAAGTTGTTCACGTGTAATATAACCATATTTATAAACGATTTCTTCTAAGCATGCTACTTGAAGTCCTTGGCGGCCTTGGATAGTAGCAATGAAATTTGAAGCTTCTAGAAGTGAATCGTGTGTACCTGTATCTAGCCATGCAACACCACGACCAAGTTGTTTTACATTTAGTTTGCCTTCTGCAAGGTATAGTTTGTTTAGGTCGGTGATTTCTAGTTCGCCACGAGCAGATGGTTTAAGCGATTTAGCTTTTTCTACCACGTCGTTGCCATAGAAATATAGACCAGTTACTGCGTAGTTTGATTTTGGTTTTAGAGGTTTTTCTTCAAGTGAAAGAACTTTGCCGTTAGCGTCAAATTCTGCCACACCATAACGTTCTGGGTCGTTTACGTAGTAACCGAACACTGTAGCTCCGTCTTTAAGCTCTGCTGCTTCTTTTAGCATATTTGAAAGAGTATATCCGTAGAAGATATTATCGCCAAGTACCATTGCTACGCTGTCGTTGCCAATAAATTCTTCGCCAATAAGGAATGCTTGTGCAAGACCGTCTGGAGAAGGTTGGATAGCATATTCAAAATGAACACCTAGTTGAGAACCATCGCCAAGAAGATTTTCGTATAGATGAATATCTTGTGGGGTAGAAATAATAAGTATTTCTTTAATACCTGCTAGAAGTAGGATTGAGATTGGATAATAAATCATTGGTTTGTCATAAACTGGAATGATTTGTTTTGAAATACTTTTAGTGATAGGGTATAGACGTGTACCTGAACCACCTGCTAAAACGATACCTTTCATAAATATGCAGTTTTTGTGTTAAATTAATTCACAAAGTTAAAAATAAAAAGTTAGAAAACAAAGTTTAGAGGTGATTATTTGCGTGTAGATATAAAAAGAAAAACCTTCAGCGTTTGCTGAAGGTTTCTTTGCTCTTCCTCTTGGACTTGAACCAAGGACCCTCTGATTAACAGTCAGATGCT
>CALDPN010000032.1 GCA_937911235.1 uncultured Bacteroidales bacterium | reverse complement strand
TTGAAGGCTTTGTTGAGCCGAAAGCTCTCATCGGAAAATTAAGCTCTATGCTTAAGAGCAAGGCAATTTTATGTGCTGACGTTGGTCAGAACCAGATATGGTGTGCTAACAACTTCCGTATCCGTGAAGGCAGATTTCTCACAACAGGCGGTATGGGTACAATGGGTTACTCTGTGCCTGCTGCTATCGGTGCAAAAATTGCTGCTCCAGAACGCACAGTTTGCCTATTCTGTGGCGACGGTGGTTTCCAAATGACAATGCAAGAACTTGGCACCATTATGCAAGAAAACCTTGGCATTAAGATGATTATCATGAACAACAACTTCCTTGGTATGGTGCGTCAATGGCAAGAATTGTTCTACAACCAGCGTTATTCATCTACCCCACTAGTAAACCCAGACTTCACCACTATTGCAAGTGCATACGGCATTAAGTCTCGTCTTGTAAACCAGCGTGAAGAACTAGACGGAGCAATAAATGAAATGCTTTCAGACGACAAATCATTCCTACTTATCGTAAACGTAGATATGAAAGAACTTATCTACCCAATGATACCAGCAGGAGGTTCAGTAACAAATATCTTGATTAACTAAACTTAAAGAACTTATGGAAAAGAAATTATATACAGTAACCATATTCTCAGAAAACACCCCAGGTTTGCTTAATCAAGTAACCATCGTTTTCACAAGACGTCAGATAAACATTGAAACACTTTCTGTGTCTCCTTCTGCCCTTAAAGGCATTCACAAGTTTACAATCACTGTAAACACCGACAAAGACACCATAGAAAAAGTTGTAAAACAAATAGACAAACGTATCGACGTTATCAAAGCATATTACAACACCGACGAAGAACTTGTGTTCCAAGAAATTGCACTTTTCAAAATTTCTACCGACAAGGTATTAGCAATGGGTGGTATTGAAAAACTAATTAGAAAATACAACGCTCGCGTGCTAGAAATTCTTGAAAACTGTATCGTACTAGAAAAAACAGGTCTTTACACAGAAACCCAAGAAATGTTTGACGAGCTTCAGGCAAGCATCGGTGTGCTACAATTCATCCGTTCTGGTCGCGTTGCCGTTACCCGTAGCAACATCGAACGCTTGTCTGACATGTTAGCAAACATTGAAAAGATAAGACAAGAAGGTGAAGAGTGAGGAGTTAAATTTTATACTTAAAAATGCGATATTGCGATGAGCGGAAAAAGATTTTAAGAAATTAACAATGAATAAATTTACAAGAAATGTAGTAATCGAGTCGCACGAAGCCGACCTACTATCACAAGCCAACATCATCACGCTATTCTCGCACACCCTCGACACCGCAGGATACGCAAGTAATGGTAGAGCATATAGCATCGACGCACTACAAGAGCAAGGTCTGTCTTGGGTATTATCAAGATTTGCCATTGAGGTGAACAGATACCCAAAACAATTTGAAGAAATCACCATAGAAACATGGATTGAAGACATCAACAAACTAGTTTCTACCCGTAATTTCCAAATTTTCGACAAAAACAGAGAACTTATAGCTAAGGCTTGTTCACTATGGTCAATGATAGACCAAAACACACGTCGCCCTGTAAACCTATTAGAAACCCTTTACAAAGACGCACCTATTTTGGCAGAAGCCAACGATATGGAACGCCCTGTAAGAATTCAAGAAGTGAAAGGCGAAAAAGTTGACGAAGTAAAAGTACGTTACTCAGACATAGACTTCAACCAACACGCAAACAGCGCTCGCTACATAAAATGGCAACTAGATTCGTACAATCTAGATATGTTTAAAGAAAAACAAGTAAGACGTTTCGACATAAACTTTGTTCAAGAAGTGCTTTTTGGCGAAAAACTTGAAGTTTACAAAGAAGAAAAAGAAAATATGCACTCTTTCGACCTTAAAAACGAGAGCGGAAGGAGTGTATGCAAAACGATTTTCACTTGGGAAGATAAAAAATAACTAATTATCTTTGAGTTAAATAAAAAAATCGTAACTTTGCAGACCTAAAAAATAAATTAACTTAAATTATATAAACACTTATGGCACAAATGAATTTTGGCGGTGTAATTGAAAATGTTGTTACACGCGAAGAATTTCCATTAGAAAAAGCACGCGAAGTGCTAAAAAATGAAACTATCGCCGTTATCGGTTATGGTGTTCAAGGTCCTGGTCAATCATTAAACCTTAGAGATAATGGTTTCAATGTAATCGTTGGTCAACGTAAAGGTGGTAAAACTTGGGAAAAAGCTATCGCTGACGGTTGGGTTCCAGGTGAAACATTATTCGACATCGAAGAAGCTTGTCAACGCGGTACTATTATCCAATATCTTCTTTCTGACGCAGCTCAAATCGAAGTATGGCCAGTAGTAAAACGTAACCTTACTCCAGGTAAAGCACTTTATTTCTCTCACGGTTTCGGTATCACATACAAAGAACGTACTGGTATCATACCTCCAGCAGACGTTGACGTTATCCTTATTGCTCCTAAAGGTTCTGGTACATCTCTTCGTAGAATGTTCCTACAAGGTAGAGGTCTAAACTCTTCTTACGCTATCTTCCAAGATGCAACAGGTAAAGCAATGGAACGTACTGTAGCTCTAGGTATCGGTGTAGGTTCTGGTTACTTATTTGAAACTACATTTGAAAAAGAAGTTTACTCAGACTTAACAGGCGAACGTGGTTCTCTAATGGGCGCTATCCAAGGTCTTCTTCTTGCTCAA
>CALDPN010000031.1 GCA_937911235.1 uncultured Bacteroidales bacterium | reverse complement strand
TGAAAGGTACTACACTAGGTTGTAAAGCAGTTCTTGCTACAACTCCTAAAAAGAACGTTTATTCTGTTGTAACCCTTTTAGAAAAATTAGGGATAGAAGTAGTTGATGTATCTTTAAATAATATTGGTGATTTGTATTCATTTAATAAATCTTGTAATGGTTTTTCCTGTGCACTAACACACAGATTACACACAACAAATAAAAAGATAAGTAATATTGCTTTTTTCATATCTACTTTTTTTAATTCCAAGTTATTGGAATATTCTTAATAACCATAAATCCATGCTTGTAAGAAATATCGTAGCGACTGTATTTAAACAACACAACTGATATTTTATCGTGAGAAGGCAACACCGAGGTAATCTTTAACTCTATATACTTAGGGCGTTGAGTACGTATAGTATGCTCTGTTTCGTATTGAGTCCATACAAATTCATCGCTTGCTGTTTTATTCTTAATATAAGAGGCGTATGGTTCACCATCTTTTGTAAAAGCATCCCATATTTCTAATCTCAGATCATGTTCTGGTAAAGCATGAGATATCGCTATTTTAACAATCACATTTTGTTTCTCACGATTACCTTCGCAACTTACCAACTCGCAAACATAATCCTCAACTCCTTCGAACTCGCAAATAAAATTCTGGTTATCTATAGATTCGTCTGCTGCACTTACCATATTTGATAACGAAGCAAAGAAAAATGAGATTATTATTACACTTAATATTCTTTTCATATATCGTAATTATTTATGTTTTACCACTCTACTGGCACATCTAAAAATTTAAGCACATAGTAGTTGCTATGATAATATGGTTCTTCAATTTTAATTTTAAATGTAAACGTATCAAACAAATCTACTTTAGACTGAATATCTGAACACACCTCAATCATAGTTTCTTGACCTGTTTTTGCTACAATCGTATTGTAATCATAAAACTGAGGTCTACCTGTTATCGAATAACTTACATGTTTATACCAACCAAATTCGTATTCATTTTCGTCATAATCAATAGCTTTAACAGAATAGATATTTAGCTCTTGATTTGCGAAAGGGTGATTAACAATAATTTTCAAATAAACCCTTGATGGAGATTGTCTTTTACACTCAACTATCTTAAAATCATACTCAGGAGGGCCATCCCAACCTATTTTTGTCTGGCTAAAATCTTGCTCAGCTTCTTTTGCATACAATGCACATGAAAAGAGCATCAATGCTATGAACAAACACTTTTTAATCATAATTTTATATTTATTATTTTACTTTTTTTGCTTTAATGATTGTTTGTTTCCAACCTAAGAAAGGAATGTACGTTCCATCATTTAGATAAATTTCAAAATCTTCTTCACTTATTTTACTAATTTTATATGTACCGATTGGCAATTCAATACTATCATCATCACCATTATCATTTGTATCCAACATTTCTGATTCGCCTTCCATAACTTTATCGTTATTTCTAGTCACAATACAATGACCATTATTATCAAATGATATAGATTTTATTCCTTCTGAATATTTTTTAATTGTATTCCATGTACCCAACAACTCTGTACGTAAACCATTTTGATATGTATATCGTATCATAGCAGTATCATTCTTTAAAGCATACTCCCAAACTCCATCACGTTTGTCACCTTTGAAATTTCCACGAATTATAACTTTACCAGACTTATTATAGTCAACAAACAATCCTTCTCTTTTACCATCAACATAATGCGATTCTTCAGCTAAGGTTCCATCATCATAAAATTTTTGCCATTCACCTACTTTTTTGTCCATTATATAACTTCCCGATTTCGACACTTTTCCTGATTCGTGAAATTCATAATAATAACCATCCTTAATATCATTCTTGTTTTCATCTACTAAGACTTGATATTCTGCTACCTTAAATCCAAGGAAAGTAATAGTTCTTACTTCATGTTTATCACAAGACATCAATAATATTGTTACTAGAAAAACAACAAATAAATTAACAATCTTTTTCATATAAATAGGTTTAAAATATTAATAATCAATTGTTTAGGATATAATTTTAACCTTTTCTCTTAATAAGAGATATAGAAATAGTTAATATGTTGATTGTGAAGAGCGTTAGCTTCATTTGTTTGGAGCATAAAGGACAAAATCTAACATTTTAACATTTAAAATTTTGGTTAACTAGTTGAAATAGAGTATCTTTGCAGCGAATTCATCTCTCTTATTAAGAGAGAGGAAAAAGATGGAGGATTTTGTTTTTCGGGAGATTTTATTAATTTTGTGGTAGATTTTTGTGAGGTCGATTATAAAAATTACACATTATATAATATAAGGTATATGGAAAATAACTATTATGCTACAATAAATACCGCGGTGGAGAGATTGAATTCTCAGGAGTTTGATGGAAAACTTACTCATAAGGGCAGAGATGGAGAACCTTATCCATCGATAAATGCGCTTTATGATTTTATACATTTGTGTAGAAGTGTGATTTTCCCTGGTTTTTATGGTAGTTCGATAGTAAATAATCAGACTTTCAATTATCATATAGGTGTAAGGGTGGAAAAACTTTTCAATATCCTTACAGAACAACTTTATGCTGGACTTTGCTTTGAGTGCAATGAAGAAGATAGAAGATTGGAGCTGAAAAAGCAACGTTCGCTAGAAATAGCATCGAAATTTGTGGAGCAACTGCCTGAAATTAAGTTAATGCTACGCACCGATGTGGAAGCAATTTATAATGGAGACCCTGCCGCTAAGAATTTTGGCGAGATTATTTTAGCATATCCTGGACTAAAAGCAATTGTGAACTATAGAATTGCTCACGCGCTGCTTAAGCTTGGTGCTTCTGATATTATTCCTAGAATGATAACAGAGATGGCGCACTCAGAAACTGGTATCGACATTCACCCTGGCGCTACAATTGGTTCTTATTTTGCTATCGACCACGGCACTGGTATTGTAATTGGCGAAACATGTATTATAGGCAACCACGTGAAACTTTATCAAGGGGTAACACTTGGCGCTAAAAGTTTCCCTACTGACGAAAACAACAATCCTATTAAGGGTATTGCGCGTCACCCAATATTGGAAGACAATGTAATTGTGTATGCGGGCGCAACTATTCTTGGTCGCATCACCATTGGCGAAGGCGTAGTGATTGGCGGCAACGAGTGGGTTACGAAGGGGAGAGTGAAGGGATAAGTTAGGAGTGAGGAGTTAGGAGTTAGGAGTTAGGAGTTGGGACGTAGTCCTTGAATTTAGGTAAGACGACGGGTGGCAATGTAAGAAGCAGCGAAGCCCATTGAGATTACTGTTAAGAAAATAAGAGCAACGTCTGAAAAGACAAGACTCACTGGATAAGCATCTACTAGGTATGTGCCTGCTGTAGATGCTAATTTTATTATACCAAATTCCATTTGGATATAACAAAGCGCTACACCTATTATAATACCTACAAAAGCACCTATCACAGATATAAGCCAACCTTCGAAAAGGAAAATATTTTTAATCAGTGATTCTTCGGCTCCAAGTCCGCTTAAAATTTTTACATCTTCTTTCTTTTCTATAATAAGCATAGAAAGTGAACCTACAATATTAAAGATAGCGATAAGTAGAATAAAGGATAAAATAAGATATGTTACCCATTTTTCTATTTGGAGCATATTAAAGAACTCTTCTTGCTGCTGGTAGCGGTCTAGCACCTTATAATTTGAGCCTAATGCTTTAGAAATATAAGATTTTACTGCTTTTTCGTCGGCATCTGGAGTTAATTTTAATTCCACTGCAGTAACCTCTGAGGTGTAGTCGTATAGTTTGCGGGTAAGTTCTAGTGGTACAATTAGGAAATTGTTGTCGTATTTTTCTTGTTGCACCATGTAGATACCTGTAAGGAAAGCATGCTCACGGTTGAATGCTTTATCCACCATCATTGGGTTTATATTCCCTACTCTCTTTGGCGCATAAAGCCAAATAGGTTGTACAAAACGAAGTCCACTTCCTAAGGTATTGGCCAAAACCACTCCTCCTACAGCCATATTAAACGAACCTTCTTTTGTAGAAAACTCACCTTCTACAAGGATACTATCAATGCCAGTGACTTTTGTATAGTCTTCTGGCACACCTTTAATAGTAACAGGAAGTTGTTTTTCACCAAATTTTAGCAAAGCGTTATCTTCAATTACATAACAAGTATGCTCAATATCCTCGTGATTTAGCGCGTGGGCGATAGAATCTGGCTCAAAAACCTTTCCCGAAGTGGCTACAATTTTAATTTGTGGATCGAAATTGCTAAAAAGGTCTTCTATAACAGATTGAAATCCGTTGAAAACAGAAAGCACGCAGACAAGTGCGATAGACCCTACCACTACCCCACACATAGAAATAAGCGACACTATGTTTATGGCATTGTGTCGTTTTTTAGAAAATAGATACCTTTTAGCTATGTATAGAGCTAAGTTCAAAGTAGATTATTTAAGAAGATTGTCGATATTTTCGATATAATCTAGAGAGTCATCTAAGAAAAATGTAAGTGTAGGCACAGTTCTTAGTTGGTGACGTGTACGTTGCGCTAGTTCGTGACGAATTGCTACTGAACGTTCGTTTACTAAATCTAGGTATTCTTTTTCTTTATCTGAAGGGAATACACTAATATATATGCGAGCAACACTTAAGTCGGGGCTAATTCTCACGATAGTTGGAGAAATAAGAATGCCCTTTTGCATATTTTGAGTGAAACTGCGAAAAATATCGCTAATTTCTTTTTGTAATAAACGAGCAATTTTATTTTGTCTTGTAGTTTCCATATTGTAATGCTATATTTTTTGCAAAAATACAATAAAAAAATAGAGACGCCAAATATTTAGCGTCTCTATAATTATTTAGGTTTTAAGAATATTATTCTACATAACCTGGGTTTTGTGGATAAGCGTAGTTATCAATAATGAAGTCTGGTAATGGGAATATTTTCTTATGCTCAGGACTAGCTTCTGTTGTACGGAATACCCAAAGGTTAGCTTCGTCAGCTGTTGGACTAGCCCAAGATTGTTCACCTGTGAAACGGTTGAAACGGATTAAGTCTTGACGACGGTGACCTTCCCATAATAGCTCACGGCAACGTTCGTTACATAGTTCAGCTAATGTTAGATCTGTGTAAGCTTCTGCACCTGCACGTGCACGTACTACGTTAGCAGCTTCAATAGCTCCTGCTTTATCTCCTGTTTGTAATAAAGCTTCAGCTTTCATTAGGTATGCGTCAGCTAGACGGAAGATAGGGAAGTCGTTAGACATGTGGTCACCTACACCATTTTCAACAGCGAATTTTTTGAAACGAGGACCTTCAAAGATATTGTAAATTTTGGTAGCGTCATCGTTTTCAAATGTTGTTAGTGTATCTGTGAAATAGCATGGGAAAGTAACCATTATTGGAGTTCCTGCTGCTTCAGCTGCTTCTACTTCTGCTAGAGTAGGATAGTTGGCTGGAAGACGAACATATTTAGGCATTTTTTTGTATGTTTCTGAATCTAAAGATACATCAACACTACCTTTCATTTGACCACGTGCCCAAGAGTCGATACGTTTGTCTCCTTTACCATATAAACCAATAATCTTATGAGATCCGCAATAACCATTCCATGGTTGATTTTTCAAACCAAAATCTTCTTTTGATGAATAGTGGAATGACATCATGTGGAATTGCATACCTTTTGAGTATGATTTATCGTAGAATACACACCAGATATTTTCTTTAGAACCTTGGTTGTCAACTTTGAAGTTATCGAAGTAGTTAGGTTCTAGTGTATAACCACCTTCTGCAATAACTAGATCTGCATATTTAGCAGCTTCTTTGTAGCAAGTTTGTAGATCTGGGAATGCTTTTGACTGACCTACTACACCCCATGCTTCAGCATTTAAGTACATTTTAGCAAGTACCATGTAACCCACAAATTTGTTTACGCGAGAGTACACTTTCTTTTCAGAAGCTACTGGAACGTATTTTAAAAGGTCTTTCATAATGCTATCACATACTGCAGCACGTGGTAATTGTACTGGAGAAGCTTCACCTACTTTAGTCATATATGGCACATTACCAAATGAGTCCATTAATAAATAGTGATACCATGCACGTAAGATGTAAAGTTCTGCATATTCAGACTCGTGGAATTCATCTACACCAACTGAGTTCATCCATGCTAACATATCATTACATTTTGCAATACCACGAGAAAGGAATTGCCATGCATTGTTACCGTTTTGACCATTTTGTGAAATTTCACGTAATTTTGAAGTAAATTCGTGTTTACGTAATTTCCAGAATGCAGCACCGTCATACCAGTCACCACCGTAACGTGTAGGAACGAAACATTCGTCTGTGGTATTTTCTTGTAAGCTCCAAAAGCCTTCACGATATACGTAACCGTATTCGCGTTGTAAGTTCACATAGACGTCACCTAATTTAGACTCAAACACCGCAGGGTCTTGGTTAAATTCTTCAGCGTCTATTTTATCATAGATCTCAGGTTCCAAGTCTACACAAGACTGGCAAAGAGCTAACGCACCTAAGCCTAGCAATAAACCTATTTTTTTAATATTTATTTTCATATAATTCTTGTTTTATTGTTTGTATTAGAACGCTAAATTAACACCCAACATAAATGTTCTAGCAGTTGGATAGTAGTCGATACCTTCGATACCTGGTTCCAAACCACCCATATTTACGTTTTCTGGGTCTACACCAGAGTAGTTAGAAATTGTTACTAAGTTTTGACCTGTTACATAGATACGTGCGTGAGACAAGTATTTAGCAACATCTTCTTTAATATTAAATGTATAACCGATAGTTACGTCACCAAGTTTAGCGTATGTACCATCTTCTAGATAGTAGTCAGTCATAAATTGTGGTGTTTTGTCTAGATTGTTATCTTGACATTTCATCATGTTACCATCTTTAATAGCTTTTTTGCTACCGTAAGCGATACGTTTGGTATTTAATAATTTACCACCAATAGCACCACGGATGTTGAATGAGAAGTCAACACCATAGAAGTTCATCATTGAGCTGATACCCCAGTTTACGTATGGAAGAGCGTTACCTAAGATAACTTTATCATCTTCTTTTAAACTGGTCATTTTTTTAGCTTTACCTTTTTTGTTGTAGCCATAGAATACACCTTCTTCGTCGATGTAAGCGAATTTGTAACCATAGTAGTTACCTACAGCTTCACCTTCTTCAAGTTTTTGTAATTTTTGGCTAGTCCAACCTTTAGCATCTGATACACCACCACGTTGTCTGTCTGCATCTGGGAATTTGAACACGTCATTACCTAGAGAAAGAACTTTATTTTGGTTGTGTGCCATTGTTAAGCCTAAGTTCCAAGTAAAGTCTTTAGTTTTAACAGGAACACCGTTGATTGCTAATTCCACACCTTGGTTTTGTAGGCTACCAGCGTTACCTAGCATAGAACCGTTAGGAGAAATTGATGGGTCTACAGCGAACCAATATAGAAGGTCGTTTGTTGTACGGTTGTAGTATTCAACACTACCTGATAAGCGACCGCCTAAGAATGCGAAGTCAACACCTACGTTGTACTCAGTTTTTGTTTCCCATTTTAGGTCTGGGTTTGGAGTATTAGATAGAGAGTATGTTACAACTTTCTTATCACCGAAGTAAGCGTAGTCTGAGTTTTTGTTCATAAGACCAATCCATGGATAGCAGTCACCTGGTACGTTACCTGTGATACCGAAACCAGCACGTAGTTTTAATTCGTCAACTACATTTTGATCACGCATGAATTTTTCGTTAGAAATTAACCAGCTAGCAGATACTGCAGGGAACCAACCCCAACGGTTGTTTGCACCGAATTTAGAAGAACCTTCTGCACGAACTGAAGCGTTTAAGAAGTAACGTTGGTCGTAGTTATAGATGAAACGACCGAAGAAAGAAGCAAGTTTCCATTCTTCTTTTCCTGAGCCCATACCAATACCATCTGCGTTACCACCGTCTGCTAGTGAGTTTAGACCTTCACCTGCTCCTAAGTTATTATATAGGTATTTGTTTGTATCAAATTTGGTGTTAGAAGCATCAAACCATTCATTTACGAAATCTTGGTATGCATAACCCACCATGAAGGTGAATGCATTTTTCTTAATTTCGTTACCGTATTGAACTGTTGCTTCAACCATACGTGTAACGTTAGTGCTATTAGATTTTTTAGCTTGACCTTCTTGTGCTAAACCTACATAGTAAGAGTCGTATGGGAAGTATTCACCACAAGTTTGGTTATATAATTGGTAAGAACCGAAACCTGAGATTTTAAGACCTTTAACAGGAGTTAAAGTAGCACGGATACTACCTAAGAATGTTTGGTCTTGACCATCTTTTGTTGGTTGTTCAACAATAGATAATGGGTTGATGAAACCAATTTTAAGAGGGTTTTGATAGTAACCACCGTAAGTTTTGTAATCAGCGCTAGATTTGTCGAAATAAACAGGAGCTGATGGATAGTATTTGATACTTTGTTGGAAAGCAGGGTGGTCTACCCAACTAGATTTTGTTGTAGAATAAGATAAATCGTAGCTTAAATCTAACAATTTGTTTAGCGCTTTTTGGTTAACGTTAACACGCGCCATTAACTCATCGAAAGATGAATTTTTAGCTAAACCTTGGTTAGCTTTGTAGTTGACAGATGCACGGTAGTTAACTTTTTCCATACCACCAGATATAGATAAGTTGTGCTCGGTTGAAACTGGAACGCGAGTAATTTCTTTGAACCAGTCTGTGCTTGCGCCTAAGTTTGGACCACCAGCAGCTACATATTCTTCTGCAGTATAAACATCGATTTTGCCTGCTACCATGTCGGTACGTACGCTACCGTTGTATTCTACAGTAGTTTTACCTTCTTTACCTTTTTTAGTTGTTACGATTACCACACCAGCATTAGCACGTGTACCATAGATAGCTGCAGCAGAACCGTCTTTAAGTACGTCCATAGATTCAATATCGCTAGGGTTGATATTGTTCATAGAAGCACCTGGAACACCGTCGATAATGTAAAGAGGAGTACTGTTACCAGTTAAAGAACCTGTACCACGGATTTGAACGCTATAATCACGGTTGGTAGGGTCACCACCACCACTTTTAGACATGTTCAAACCTGCTACTTTACCTTGTAACATACCTTGAGCACTGTTGAATGAACCTTTGTTCATGTCGTCAGCTTTCACACTAACTACAGAACCAGTTAATTCTTTTTTAGTTTGAGAACCGTAACCGATAGCTACGACTTCGTCAAGTTTTGTAGTTTCCTCTGCTAGAGTTACATCAAGAACTGATTTACCAGCCACTGCTAGAGTTTGGCTTTCGTAACCCATGAATGAGAAAATCAATTTGCCATTTGATGGAACTGAAATTTCATAGTAACCATCAAAGTCGGTAATGGTACCTACAGAATTGTCACCTTCTAAAGTAACGTAAGCTCCAATAACTGGCTCACCAGTTTGGTCTACAACTGTACCTGAAATTTGTGTTTGAGCGATAGCTCCTACACAGAAAAGCAGCGACATTACAGCTGTAAGAAACCATTTACGCGAATTTTTCACATTAATACTCATGTAAATAATTTTTTAAGGTTAATAAATAGGATTAATTTTGTTTAATAATTTGATTCTCAATAAATTAGACTAACAATGTTTAATCTTCAATTGTTAAAACATAAATTTCTTGACTAAATTTTTTAACAAATAGCCTTGAAAACCTCGTTAATCAACTACAAACGTAAACTTTTTTTTGCGATTACACAACAATTCAGTTAAATAATTTAAGTTTCTAACACATTTTTTTACCAAATGTTAAAATTACGGAATTAGCGCGACAGGTAGTTTTTTTATGTAAAAGTTGCCATCTTCAGTATAAATTTCGAAAACGATTACATACATTCCAACGGGTAAAATACTAGAACTTTCACTTCGTCCGTCCCAATAAAATTTACCTTCGCCTTGGAGCAGTTCGCTTTCCAGAAAAGTCCACACTGAATAGCCCGCCAAAGTATAGATTTTTGCTGTAATTCTGGCCGATTTATGCAAACGATAGCGTAAAATTACTTTTTGTGGAAATTCACTATCGTAAACCGATGCTACTGAGGAGTCTAGAAAGAAATTGTAGAGTGAATCTTGCTTTGTAATTTCAGCTCCAAAATCGGGCGAAAAATCATCTAAATGTTCATAGTGCAAAACAACAGAATTTTTACTTCCCGGAGTGGCTCTTACAATGGTAGATGCAGAGGTAAAATTGCCATCGCGCGAGCGCTCTAATGAAAGCCCTTCCACGTCATCCAAGAGCATATGATGCATATCTGCCCTATAAAATAAAGTATCAATCAAAACAGTATCTGCAAGCAATCTTACATACCCACTATCGTTGAGAAGTGGAAGCATTTTTTCTACTTTTAGTATATTTTCTGGTACTTTACAGTGAAATTGTGAACACAAAATCTCTGGGTCTTTTGTTATTGCAACGCACGAATCTGGATAGAGATGAAAAGTGGGTAATGGATAGGTTTGTTTTCTATTGCCTAACATACAAAATGAGAGATCGAAAATAGTGTCGGAAAGGTTCAAAATCTCTAAAAAATCTACACCATCGTCTTTAGGGTTGAAGAGTATCTCATTTATTACAAGTTCACCCTTTTTAGGTAAGCGAGCAGCAGACTGTTTGTCTCCTGTCACCTTGCTATTCGCAAAGCAAAACGCCTTACTTCTTGTTTTTGTATAAACACAATGATAACCCCAATAAAAAGAATAATTTATCTGATTTTCAAAGAATTCAAAGGTATTTGATATAGTATCATTTAAAGTGTAATTTATCTGCCAAATATCTGTGGATGTGCGATTTACACTTATCTTTATATTATTTACAGAAGCACCAAATAGCATCTGCATATCTTCATATACAAGCGTTGATTTTCCAGATTTCAAACAATAGAAACTAAGTGTACGTTTAGTGCCTCCAAGAAGTAGATAATATCCACTAGATGAGGTATTTAAGTTTGAAGAATCTGCCATCAAAAACCATTTAAGGTAGTTGGATGATGTAGGTGAAAAAGAAAGTGTTATTTCCGAATACCAATACGCATCTTTTGATACCGTAGAATTGGTGGAAATATAAGACCTTGAGGCCTCCTCTGGAGCGTTTAAACAAATAGAATTTTCTTCTATTATAAAGTTTTGGATATCACCATTATAGGCATAAATGGCAAAAGGAGAAAAAAATGTAATTAAAAGTAGAATTTTCTTCATATTTTTTAAGATTATAATGAATTAAAAATGTAATTTTGCATGCGGAATTTTACACACTGTAAAATCTGACTACAAAAGTAGGTAAACAAATTAATTAAACAAAATAAATTTACAGAAAAATGAATGTAGCAATTGTTGGTGCCAGCGGTGCTGTTGGCCAAGAATTTTTAAGAGTTTTAGCGGAAAGAAATTTCCCTATCGACAACCTAGTGTTATTTGGTTCTGCTCGTAGTGCAGGTACAGAATATGAGTTTAAAGGTAAAACTTATACCGTAAAAGAACTTAAACACGGCGACGACTTCAAAGATATTGATATTGCATTTACATCTGCTGGTGCAGGTATTTCTAAAGAATACGAAAAAGACATCACTAAATTTGGTGCTGTGATGATTGACAACTCTAGTGCATTCCGTATGGACGCTGATGTGCCACTAGTTGTACCTGAAGTAAATGCTGCTGACGCTAAAGACCGTCCACGCAACGTAATCGCAAACCCAAACTGTACTACAATTCAAATGGTAGTGGCTCTTAAAGCAATTGAAAACCTTTCACACATTAAACGTGTACACGTGTCTACATATCAAGCTGCTTCTGGTGCTGGTGCTGCTGCAATGGCAGAACTTGAACAACAATATCGTCAAGTACTTGCAGGCGAAGAGCCAACTGTAGAAAAATTTGCTTACCAATTAGCATTCAACCTTATCCCACAAATCGACGTATTTACAGATAATGGTTATACAAAAGAAGAAATGAAGATGTACAACGAAACACGTAAAATTATGCACTCAGACATCGAAGTAAGTGCTACTTGTATTCGTGTTCCTTCTCTTCGTGCTCACTCAGAAGCTATTTGGGCAGAAACAGAACGTCCTATCAGCGTGGAAGAAGCTAGAGAAGCATTTGCAGCTGCAGATGGCGTTATCCTAGAAGACAACCCAGCTGAAAAGAAATATCCAATGCCACTTTTCCTTTCTGGTAAAGACCCTGTTTACGTAGGTCGTATCCGTAAAGACCTAGCAAACCCTAACGGCATTACTTTCTGGTGCGTTGGTGACCAAATCAAAAAAGGTGCTGCTCTAAACGCAGTGCAAATTGCAGAATATTTAATTAAAGAAGGTGATATCAGAAAATAACAACTCAGTTATATATTCTAAAAAATTGGCTTCCGATGTAAACGCTCTTATCGAGGGCGTTTCGTCGGAACAATTGTTTATACTAACTGACGAACATACAAAAATTCATTGTTTACCTACCCTACAAAGCGAGGGAGCACTTAAAAATGCCAAGGTTTATACTATGCCTTGTGGCGATCACTATAAAACCATAGAAACTGTAGTTGATATCTGGAAGTTTCTTGGCGAAAACGGTGGCACACGCAAGTCTATGCTTATAAACTTAGGGGGAGGTGTGGTAACAGACCTAGGTGGTTTTGTGGCTAATACATTTAAACGTGGCATTAGTTTTATAAACATACCTACCACCCTACTTTCTATGGTAGACGCAGCTGTGGGCGGTAAAACCGGAATTAACTTTAACGGGCTAAAAAATGAGATTGGCGTAATAAACCCTGCAAAAACTGTGGTTATTTACCCAGACTTTTTACGTTCGCTAGACACAGAAAACTTACTTTCTGGCTATGCAGAAATGCTTAAGCACGGTCTGCTTTCTTCTGAAGAAGAAATGAAAAAATTAGGCAAGTTTGACGCTAGAAAACCAGACTTTGATTTACTTGCTCAGCTTATTGAAACCTCTATTAAGGTGAAAGCCAATATAGTAAAACAAGACCCAACAGAAAAAGGCATTCGCAAGGCGCTGAACCTTGGTCACACCATAGGACACGCATTCGAAAGCTATTCTCACGAAACAAATAGACCTATTCTGCACGGTTATGCTGTGGCATGGGGGCTAATAGGTGAACTTTTCCTTTCGTACAAGCTGCAAGGTTTTCCACAAAGCCTAATGACAGAAACTGTGCGTTTTATAAAAGATAACTACGGAGTGTTTGAAATTACTTGCAATGACTATCCTGCTCTATATGAGTATATGGCGCACGATAAGAAAAACGCTACTGCAGGCGAAATAAACTTCACACTACTGAAAAATATTGGTGATATTGTTCCAAACTGTATTGTAGAAAAAGAACTTATTTATCAGGCATTGGACTTTTATAGGGATAGCGTGGGGATATAGTTAGGAGTTAGGAGTTAGGAGTTAGGAGTTAGGAGTTAGGAGTTAGGAGTTAGGAGTTAAAAATCGAGAGCGAGGATTTACCTCACTCTCGATTTTTTTGTACCCCCGCCGGGAATCGAACCCGAATCTAAAGTTTAGGAAACTCGTATTCTATCCATTGAACTACAGGGGCCGACAAATGAATTATAAATTCATTTTTTCTACTTTTTCTACATCATTTGTTTCTAGAAGAGAAACATATCTAATGGTGTATTCGTATGTAGAAGACCATCCCTTGAAAAGACTAGAATCTACGAAATTGTCGTTGTGACTAGCAATTATAAATTCACCTTTAAGAGCTTTTACTGTTTTAGCCATGCTTTTTGCAGAATTTATAATTCCCTCTTTAGATAATCCCATTTTCTTCACAGACCAAGTTGTAAAAGGCACTGAGTGCACGTCTATTCTATAATATTCTTCTCTATTAAGGTCGTAAATTCTAAATGGTGTACATGTAGAATTTCTAAAACCAATTCTATCTGGGTAAGACATAGAAAAATCTTCTTTTATCTTACTATTTGATAAATTTCTATAGAAATTTGGTATTACATATTCAGACACTCCAGAAACACCAATCACAATTCTTGTTTTGAAAATTCTAGATAGAAGTTTTTGTTCAAATTTAAGTTGTGTAGCAGAATAACTTGCCACTCCTGAAACACAAAGAGCTATCTGATAATTGCGGCAAAGCGCTTTTTTGTATGTTCTATATGCAAAATAAATAGGTCTTTTATACCATTGTTTATTTGATATTCTTAGTGCAAATAGTGGTCTAAGACTATTTCTATTGTGAAGTTCAAGTATCTTTTCTACATTGCAATATGGGTCTTGATCTATTCTAAGAAGCACTCTTAGTTGTTTTTTCAGCTCAGACCAGTCTCTTTCTAATACTTTTTTGCCAAGTCTTAATATATTGCCCAATATAGAATATGTTCTGTATCTATAAGGTGTATTTACAGAGATAATTGGTAAAAATCTAAATCTCTTCTCTTGAGAAGGTGTATAATTTGAAAATAGAGATTTTAGTTTTTCCTCTAGTTTTAGCGCCCAAACATCTACAAGTGGAGTTTGCAAGAAATCTTCTTTATACGCCAAACTCTTTTCTGATTTAAAACAACCCTTGTTATCGAAGTTTTCTTTTACTGGTAGATATTCTTCATATCTAGAAAGTAGATAAAAAGATGCTGAGAAAATATCAAATGGAATATCACCTCCTTCGGTAGTAAAAAATACTTTTTCACCATCCCAAGTGCTCATAGTAATATCATATTCACGAACACCTTTTTTAAATAACAAACCATTTGGCAGTATATGCAAAGCACCTTTTACCTTTACAGTATCGCTATATACTATAAGTGGAGATTTAGTTAGCGTAGGTAAATCTTCTACTTTATTGATAATATTTACAGGCTGACCTAATATTCTTTTAAATATATGGTCTGTCACATATTTCAATCTATTGGTGTACTTGTCGGTATAAATACAAATCATTCTAGTAAACATGAATCGGCAAAGCTTAAAAAATTTCTATTGCCTACAATTACGTGATCTAAAACTAATATATCAAATTGCTTACAACAAGCAATAATGTTTTTTGTTACTAACTTATCTTCAGGACTTGGTTCTAGATTTCCTGAAGGATGATTATGAACTAATATCATGCTAGTAGCTAAGTTTTCTATAGCATACTTTAATATTATTCTATAATCAACTAAGGTTCTAGTTATAGTGCCTGTACTTATCTTGTATCTGGCCACTTCTTTATTGGCATGATTTAGTAGCACTATCCAAAACTCTTCTTGTTTTTTATGACCTAGCAGCCTAATAAACTCTTCTGCTATAGGGGCACTACTCTTACATATAAGAGTATCAACAACTGGTGCAAACCTAATTCGTCGTGCCAATTCTATTGCTGCCGATATTGTTACTGCTTTCGCCTTTCCTATACCCTTCACTCTTTTTGATAACTCTGTAGGCGACAGCTTACTTATTTCGTCCAAATTGTTGGATGATTTTGACAAAAGCGTCTTGGCTAGATCTAGTGCAGACTCTGTTTTGGTTCCTGTTGCAATTAAAATTGCTAATAATTCTGCATTGGAAAGAGAAGAAGTACCTTTTGACAACATTTTCTCTCTAGGTCTATCATCTTCTGCCCATTGCTTAATAGTTAAATTTCGTTTTTCCTCCATAATCTTAAGAATTAAGAATTTATATATACTTCAAAGGGGCTAATACCCCTTAAAATTAATCACACGCAAATTTAGTAAATTATGGTGTGATTTACAAAAGTATATAAAAGAAAAAAGCCCTCCGTTTAGGAGAGCTTTATAATTTTCTTTGCTTAAGCGAGTTTATTTACGTGAAGCGCTAATTTAGATTTTAAGTTATTAGCTTTGTTTTTGTGAATCACGTTCTTTTTTGCCAACTTATCCAACATAGCTGATACTACTGGAAGTAAAGCGGCAGCCTCGTCTTTTTTATGCATCGCACGCAATTTGCGAACGGCATTTCGAGCAGTCTTTGCATAGTATTTATTATGCAAACGTCTCTTTTCGGTCTGTCTGATTCTCTTTTCAGACGATTTGTGGTTTGCCATCTTTGTATTTTTTTTAATTTCTTAGTAGCCCATAGCGGAATCGAACCGCTCTTTCAAGAATGAAAATCTTGCGTCCTAACCGATAGACGAATGGGCCGTCGGATTTTGTGATTGCAAAAGTAGGAACTTTTTTTGAAACCACCAAATTTTTTTGAACTTTTTTTATAAAAAAATTAAAAAAGGTAGAATTCCTACACAAATTAGACCTAAAAGATACCCAAAGAACACTTGTTGTGGTGTGTGAGCCTCAAGTTTTAATCTTGACCAGCCTATCAAACCGCTCGACAAAATTACAACAATTATTTGAAACAGCAAAGAATAATCATTATAAATTGATAAAAATATCAACATTCCTGTCCAAGAACCCATTCCAGTGGCGTGTGCGCTTATTTTCCAGAAGAAATTTACTAGAAAAACCAGCACCAAAGCCAAGGTTGCACCCTGCCACAACTGGACAAAACCATAGTCAACTGCTAGAAAATAGCAGATAATACTTACTAAAATATAGGAAAGGATTGTAAAAAGATATGGCCAGATACGTTCTTTTCTTGTTGTTGCCTTTAGAGAGTCTATTACTTTTAATTTATATAGTAATATATACCATATAATAGGTGGCACAACAAGAGTGAACATACTTCCAAATACTAGCACATGTCGCAAGGTGTCTGCCGCTGGATAAAAAAACGGCAAATAGTTTACTTGCAACAGTGCATAGATTGGAACTAATAGAGGATGAAATAAAATAGATAATATCTGAGCTATTCTATTCATTAAATAAGATTCATTGTGTCTGAAGCAATCATAAATTCTTCGTCGGTAGGAATAACTACTACTTTAATTTTTGAGTTTTCAGTAGTAACTACTCTTTCTTCTCCTCTCACTTTGTTTGCTTCTTCGTCTAGTTCGATGCCCATATATGCAAGTTCTTTACAAACATCGCCTCTTAGACCTGTTTGGTTTTCACCTACACCACCTGTGAACACGATTACATCCACTCCGCCTAATGCAGCTGTGTATGCACCGATATATTTTTTAATTTTATAGGTGTACATAGACATAGCAAGCACTGCTCCTGGCACACCTGCTTTATCTGCAGCTTCAATATCGCGCATATCAGATGAAAGACCAGACACGCCTGCTACACCAGATTTTTTGTTTAGATAATCTGAAATACCTTTGGTATCTAGACCTTCTTTTTCCATTAGGTAGGTAACTGCACCTGCGTCGATATCACCACAGCGAGTACCCATAAGCAGACCTTCTAGTGGAGTGAAGCCCATAGAGGTGTCGATTGACTTACCGTCTTTGATAGCAGTGATAGAGCCACCGTTGCCAACGTGACATGTAATAATTTTAGTTCCTTCAATAGGCAATTTTAAGAACTCACACACTCTTTGAGATACATATCTGTGACTTGTTCCGTGGAAACCATAACGACGAACGCCATATTTTTCGTATGCTTCGTATGGAGTGCCATACATAAATGCTTTTGCAGGCATTGTTTGGTGGAATGCAGTGTCGAATACTGCTACTTGTGGCACAGAAGGTAATATATTTGAAATAGTATTAATACCTTTTAAGTTTGCAGGGTTGTGAAGTGGAGCCATATCGCAGCAATCTTCAATTGCTTTAATTACATCGTCGGTAATTAATACACTTGAGTTGAATTTTTCACCACCATGCACCACGCGGTGACCTACTGCGTTGATTTCTTCTAAGCTCTTGATAGCACCATATTCTGCACTTGTAAGAGTAGAAAGAATAAATTCAATAGCAGTTTGATGTTCTGGAATATCTTTGTCTAACTGAACTTTTTCACCTGAAGGCAATGTTAATTTTAAGAAGGCACCTTGCAAACCCACTTTTTCTACACCACCTTGTGCTAATACTGCATTGCTATCCATATCGAATAGCTTATATTTTACTGATGAACTACCACAGTTTAAAACTAAAATTTTCATATTACATTGATTGATTTGCGGTTATTACTACCATTTTTACTATATCTTCTACTGTACAACCACGAGAAAGGTCGTTTACTGGAGATGCCATACCTTGTAGGATAGGACCAATTGCCACACCACCAGAGAAACGTTGAGTAAGCTTGTAGCCAATGTTTCCTGCATCAAGTGTTGGGAACACAAGCACATTTGCATCACCTTTGATTGGGCTATCTGGAGCCTTTTGAGCACCTACAGAAGCCACAATTGCAGCATCAGCTTGGAATTCACCATCTATAATTAAGCTAGGTTCCATTTCTTTTGCAATGCGAGTTGCTTCAATTACTTTGTCTGGAGACTCATTTTTTGCACTACCTTTGGTAGAGAAGCTTAACATAGCCACTTTTGGTTCCATTTGCACTAGCACTCTTGCTGTATCTGCAGTAGAAACGGCGATTTGAGCAAGTTGGTTTGCATCTGGATTTGGAGTAACAGCACAGTCTGCAAATAGAAGCACACCGTTGTTGCCATATCTAGTAGGAGTAATCATAATGAAAGCACCAGACACTACGCTAATGCCTTTTTTCATTTTTATGATTTGTAGAGCAGGACGAAGCACATTGCTTGTTGCATTCATTGCACCAGCCACCTCACCATCGGCGTCGCCGTTTTTTACCATTAGCGATGCTAAATATAATGGGTCTTTTATCTTTTTATCTGCTTCTTCTAGGGTCATACCTTTGTTTTTGCGAAGCTCATATAAAAGGTCCACATATTTTTGTCTGTTAGGGTCTGTTGCCTCATCAAAGAATATTGCTTTATCAATATTCTCTAAACCTAAACCCGCAGCTTGATCCTTGATTTGTTGTTTATTACCTAGCAGAATAATATCTGCCAATCCCTCTTTTAATATTACGTCAGCAGCACGAAGAGTACGTGACTCCAATGATTCTGGAAGCACAATACGTCTTTTATTGGCTTTAGCTCTGGCGAATAATCCTTCTAAAAATTCCATAACACTAATTGTTTTGTTTTGTGATACAAAATTATAAATTATTTTTCTTAAAAATGTATTTATTATTACTTTTTATTTCTCGGATGATAAGATAAAATTGTATCTCTAAGATATGTCATATCTATGTGAGTGTATATCTCTGTGGTAAGAATGCTTTCGTGACCTAGAAGTTCTTGAATCACCCTTAAGTCTGCCCCACCCTCGAGCAAATGTGTAGCAAAACTGTGACGCAATGTGTGAGGGCTAATCACAGCTTTAATACCAGCATCGAGTGCAGATTTTTTTATTATATTAAACACTGCCTGACGTGTAAGGTGCGAACCTCGCTGGTTTAAAAACAAGAAATCTTCTTCGCCTGGCTTTATATCCCATAAATTTCTATCAAGCATATACATAGAAATTTCTTTAAGGGCAGTTTCTGAAATGGGCACCAAACGTTGTTTACTACCCTTGCCAAAGACTTGAATAAAACCCTCTTTTGCGTAGATATTAGAAAGTTTTAGGTCGATAAGCTCCGACACACGCAGCCCGCAACTATAAAGTACCTCTATTATAGCCCTATTGCGCGCGCCATCGGCTTTTGATAGGTCGACAACAGATTTGAGCATATCAATTTCTTGTAAAGAAAGTACCGTGGGCAAATACCTAGAGAGTTTAGGCATTTCGAGCAGTTGTGTAGGGTCGTCGCTTATAATGTCTTCCGACAACAAATATGTGTAAAACGACTTTACTCCAGAGATAATTCTGGCTTGTGAAGTGGAGGCTATTCCAAGGTCGTTTAAAAATACTAGAAACGACTGAAAATCTAGAAGTTTAGCCTCCTTATAGTTTATTTTTTTATCAGAAAAGTATGTAAGTAGCTTTTGAACATCGGCAGTATATGATTTTAGAGTGTTATCAGAAAGTGACCTTTCTAAAAGTAGATACGCTCCATAACCATCTAAAACCTTTTTCATCTGCCTAAAGCTATTTCTTGGTTTAATGCTGGATTTGCATACATGGTGTAAATCATGTGTCTTAAGAAAGGATAATCTATGTTTTGCATTTCAATCTTATTTAATTGTTGCTCAACATATTTCTCAAATCTTTCTTTATCCTTGTGAGTGTATTTATCTGAGAATTTATTGGTATTGTATAATAAATCTGCAGCCACATAGTTGTTTGGATAAAGGACATAATTTGAATGAATGCGTTTGTCTATTTCTGCTGTAAGAGCTTGAACTTGTTCTATTTTAGATAGTTCGTTCCAACTTTCTGGAGCCACAATAGGGTCACAAACATTGTAAGAAACCCTACCTTTTGGAGCCATCATACCTGTTTGCATACTGATAAGGTCGTCCATTGGAGATTTCTTGAAATCTGGAATATCACGTTTTTGTTGGAATTCTTTGGCTTTTAAGAAATCACATGCATCAAACTCGTAGTTTATGGCTATTGGAGTGATATTTAGTTCGTTTATGCTTTCCACAAAAGAAGCCTTGCTACTCATATTCAACATTTTGATAATAGAAGGTTGAGTAACGTCGTTTGAGTCTTTTGCACGACCCTCTCTTTGAGCTAGCCAAACAGAAGATTTACGTTCAGAAATAACGTAGCGAATATATTCTGAAAGATTTTTAGAAATTAATAGTTGTTCCTTTATAGAGCCGTTGCGACGCACAATAAAACTTTTGTTTAGGCGCACAGCATGTTCAATCCATGGTTGAATAAGAAGGTTGTTGCCAATGCCTATTTGTGAAGTTTGAAAACCTTTGAAGTAAAGGTGCATATTAAGCAGCGCAGAGTCTAGAACTATATCTCTGTGGTTTGTGATAAACAAAGCGCCCTTTTCTTTGCTAATCTTTTCAGAACCTAAAAGCACCACATCTGAACAAGACTTGTGTTCTATAGCCGTTAGAATAGTAACAATTACCTCTCTTTGGAAATCGTCGATTGTATTAATTGGAGCAAGAGTTCTTAAGAAATACTCTGCGTGGTCTGGGCCTAAAACATAACTTAATACCTTAAGAACTTCTGGACGATTTACTATCTGAGAAATTACATAAGGTACTTCTTCGTTGGAATAGCAACGTATGCTATCAAATTTTTCTGGATACTTCATATCACAACATTTTTTACAAAGTTAATAAATTAACTGTATTTGTAGCATGGTTAATGCCAACTTTTTTATATTTTAGCATAAAATTATTTTAGTTATGTTTTTAGAGATAGAAAGAAAATTTTTGGTTAGTGGTTTTGTGAGCGAAGGTCTGCGCTGCAAAAAGATGAAACAAGCGTATCTTGCAAAAGATGGCGCCACTGTGAGAGTGAGAATAGCAGACAACAAAGCATTTTTGACCATTAAAGGCAAAACAGAAGGCTTTTCTAGGGCTGAATTTGAATATGAAATACCTATGGAAGATGCTAACGCAATGATGGAATTGGCAATTTATCCTCCTGTAATAAAAACTAGATACTACGCCGAAGTGGATGGTAAAACTTGGGAAGTGGATGTGTTTGAAGGTGAAAATGAGGGACTTGTGATGGCAGAAATAGAATTAAGTTCTGAAGACGAGGAGGTTACAAAGCCAGAGTGGGCTGTGGAAGAAGTAACGGGAGACAAAAGGTATTATAACGCTTACCTAGCAAAGATGCCTTATAAAAATTGGCAAAAATAAAGCTCGACTATTTTTGGGGAATAGTCGAGCTCCTTTCTATAAAGGACTTTTATTATAATTTACATTCTTCGTTGCCTTGTTTGGTAATTTTGGTTATTTCTCCTAGTTCTATACCTAAAATAGAGATTATACCAATTTCTTCCATTTCTTGTTTTTCAGCAACAGTCATAACTAAATCCATATCTTCGTATTGTCTCAATCCGTTGATATCTACATAAGTATATTCAACTTCCCAACAGTATTTATTTGGGTCTTCTGGATTTTCACATGAAACAAAGGCCATTGCCATAGCTACTACAGCAAATAGCATTGAAAACATCTTTTTCATAATCATCATTTTTTTAAGTTTATACTGCAAAGATAGCATTTTTGGGGGAGTTACTCAATATTTTTCCTTAGTTTTTTAAGATAATTTTGCAAAGCTGTGGTGTCTTTTGTTTCTACTAATTCTAAAAGATACTTCAATTCTTTGCGAATATTCTCCACTTGACCGCCTGTGAATGGGTTGAAAAGAATTTCTGTAAGCAGATAATCATCTTCTGAAAACAAACCACGAGCAATAGCCATGTGTTTCTTGAATGTGGTACCTGGAGCATCTTGATGCTTCATTACTGCAGCAAACACCATAGTAGAAACGAACGGGATAGAAAGCGAATAAGCAATGGTTTCGTCGTGCTCTAGGAATGTGTATTCAAAGATATTTAGGTGTAGGCTATTGTAAAGGTCTTTGAAGAACACTTTGCCCATGTGGTCTGACTCTGAAATAATAATAGCATTTTGTGTGCTAAGGTCTTCGAGATTGGCAAATGTAGGCCCAAACATAGGGTGAGTAGAAACATAGCGCATTCCACAATTTGCATAAAACTCTGGAAGCCCTGTTTTTACTGATGCAATATCTGAAATAATACAAGATTTTGGTAAGTGTGGAAGCACTGCATTGAACGCATCAATAGTATGATTTAGTGATACACAGTTGATTAGGAGTTCTGGCTCAAACTCCCTAATTTCTTCGTATGTGGTCATACGATATGTGTTGAACACGAAGCGAAGGTTCTTTGGATTGACATCGAACAATGCCACTTCGTGCTGCATACACAACACATCTGTTAAAAATGTGCCCATTTTTCCGGCACCGAGGATTAATATTTTCATATTAGTTAGGAGTTAGGAGTTAGGAATTACTTTATGATCTCCATTTGTTGTCTTACAGATTCTTCGTGAACAGCCTCAAGATACTTACGAATGAAATCGGCAGACATACCTAGGCGTTCACCCATGATGATGCGTTTTTGCATAATTTCGTCGTAACGACCGGTTTGAAGCACTTGGATATTGTGTTCTTTTTTGTACTGACCGATTTCACGAGAGATGCGCATACGTTTTGCTAGAAGTTCTAACAATTCGTGGTCGGTGGTATCGATTTGTTTACGTAGGGTACTTAGACTTTCGGTTTCTTTTTTCATATCACGAATGATTAGTGTGTCTATTACATAGTCTAGGATGTCTGGAGTAAGTTGTTGCGCAGCGTCACTCCATGCTTTGTCTGGATTGCAGTGAGATTCTATCATAAGACCGTCGAAACCAAGGTCCATTGCTTGTTGACATAGTGGAGCAATAAGTTCGCGTTTGCCACCGATGTGAGAAGGGTCGCAAATGATAGGAAGGTTTGGATAGCGACGACGAAGTTCAATAGGAATATTCCATTGTGGTAGGTTACGATAGATTTTTTTGTCGTATGTGCTGAAACCACGGTGGATAGCGCCTAGTTTACGGATGCCTGCGTTGTATAGGCGTTCCATAGCACCAATCCAAAGTTCGATGTCTGGATTTACTGGATTTTTCACAAGTACTGGAATATCTACACCTTGTAGGGCATCTGCAATTTCTTGCATTGCAAATGGGTTTGCAGAGGTGCGTGCACCAATCCAAAGAATGTCGATGCCGTGTTTTAGGGCTTCTTCAATGTGTTTTGCAGTAGCCACTTCTGTGCCTACAAACATACCTGTTTCTGCTTTTACACGTTGAAGCCAAGGAAGACCTTCTGCTCCTACCCCCTCAAAACCACCTGGTTTGGTACGTGGTTTCCAAATACCTGCACGGAACACTGGCACACCGTTTTTAGATAGAGCAATGGCGGTGTTCATTACTTGTTCTTCTGTTTCTGCGCTACAAGGACCCGCTATAATTAGTGGGCGGTCGGCACTCATGCCTGGTAGCAAAATTGGTTGTAAGTCTTTCATAAGATACTATATTATTTATATTTTATTTTGATTTAGTTAAAAGTTAGGAATTAGGAGTTAGGAGTTAGGAGTTTTATTCTCTCTAATGCTTCGGCTAATTTTTGTTCGGTGGCGCAAAGGGAGATGCG
>CALDPN010000030.1 GCA_937911235.1 uncultured Bacteroidales bacterium | reverse complement strand
CCAATGAATCCAATACATTTATGCATGCATCCATAACCTCTCTACCAATTCCATCTCCTGGAATCACTGCAATATTATACATTTTTTAACCTCATTATGATAATAAAAAAATAATTATTGATAATTGTTTTTAGAAAAATTATTCATTCTTTTGATTTTTTAAGTAATTGATTAAACCACCGGATTCAAGGATTTCAAGCATGAATGGAGGTAATTTTTTAAATTCAATTTCCTTCCCGCTTTCTGAAATTATCAATCCCTTTTCCATGTCCACTTCGATTTCCTCACCATCTTCAATAAGTTCAGACACTCCAGGGGCTTCCAAAAGAGGAACTCCTACATTTGTTGCATTTCTATAAAAGATTCTTGCAAAGGATTCAGCTATTACAGCAGATATTCCACATCCCTTAATAGCTATTGGAGCATGTTCTCTGCTTGAACCGCATCCGAAGTTTGTTCCTCCAAGAATGAAGTCTCCTGCATTCACTTTTGACTTAAAGTCAGATACCAATCCTTCCATGCAATGCTCTGATAACTTTTCCTCATCAGTGTAAATCAAGTATCTTCCTGGAAGAATAATGTCTGTATCAATGTCATTTCCAAATTTCCAAACTTTTCCTTTCATATTATTCCTCCTTAGGCACAGCAATTCTTCCTTCAATAGCTGACTGTGCAGCCACTTTAGCTGAAGATAGGTAAACTTTTCCTTCTGGGCTTCCCTGTCTTCCCTTAAAGTTTCTGTTTGATGTTGAAACAGAATATTTTCCAGCAGGAATTTTATCCTCATTCATTGCAAGACAAGCAGAACAGCCTGGTTGACGTATCTCAAATCCAGCCTCCACTAAAATCTTATCAAGCCCCTCTTCCTTAATTTGCACCGCTACTTTCCACGAACCTGGCACAAGCCACGCCACTACATTTGGATGCTTTTTCTTGCCCTTTACAACTGATGCAAACGCCCTAAAGTCCTCGATACGACCGTTGGTACAACTTCCCAAGAAAACATAGTCAATTTGTTTGCCGATTAGGCTTTCGCCTGGAGCAAATCCCATATAATCAAGAGATTTAAGGAAAGATGCTCTACCCGCTTCGTCTATGCTTTCAAGCGTTGGAATATTGCCAGTTATTGGCATTGCCATACCTGGATTTGTACCGTAGGTAATCATTGGCTCAATATCCTCTGCGTAAAATGTAATTTCACGGTCAAAAACTGCATCATCATCGCTTTTTAAGGTTTTCCAATATTCAAGAGCTTTGTCCCACGCCTCACCTTTTTGAGCAAAATCTGTACCTTTTATATAATTGAAAGTGGTTTCGTCTGGAGCTATCATTCCACCACGAGCACCCATTTCAATAGAAAGATTACAAAGTGTCAAACGCCCTTCCATACTCATATTTCTTACCACTTCACCCGCATATTCCACGAAATAACCTGTTGCACCGCCAGTTGTAAGCTTCATCATCATATAAAGTGCCACATCTTTTGGTGTAACGCCTTCTTTTAGTGAACCTTCGAAGTTAATTCTCATAGTTTTTGGGCGAGATTGAAACACACATTGTGTAGCAAGCACCATTTCCACTTCAGAAGTGCCGATACCGAAGGCAACAGCCCCCATTGCACCGTGAGTAGATGTGTGTGAGTCGCCACAAACAATGGTCATACCTGGAAGTGAAAGTCCATTTTCTGGCCCAACCACGTGAATTACACCATTTTTAGGGTGCCCCATTGGGAAATAACCTGTTCCAAATTCCTTAGCATTTCTGTCGAGTGTATCAACCTGATTTTTAGATACTGGATCTGAAATAGGTTTATCTTGGTTCAAAGTTGGAATATTATGGTCTGGAATACAAGTAATTTGTTGCGGACGAAACACTTTTAATCCTCTTTTTCTAAGTCCGTCAAATGCTTGTGGACTTGTCACCTCGTGACAATACATGCGGTCGATGTAAAGCTGTGTTGGTCCATCTTCCACCACACTCACCACATGAGCATCCCAGATTTTATCAAATAATGTGTTCATAATTTCTAACTAAACTTATTAATAGCATCTATATACGCCTCTACCGACGCTACCACAATATCAGTATCGGCACCAAAACCGTAATATACCTTATTATTATGTAGCACTTGCATATGAACTTTACCCATATCGTCACTACCACGGTCGATGGCTTGGATGGTAAACTCTTGAAGCACCATTTCTCGTTTTATAATTTGTTTTACCGCTGTAATGGCAGCATCGACTGGACCATTACCGAATGAAGAAGCCTCAAATTTTTCGCCAGAGATGATTAGTGAAATTTGCGCCTCAGATTTTACTCCTTTGCCAGATGTAACTTTCAGATAATCAAGCTGAATACGTTTTGCTTTTGATGATTCTTTTCCAGCAAGAAGAAGAATATCTGCATCGTTTATATTTTTCTTTTTATCTGCTAAAACAAGAAATTTTTGATATAATTCGTCCAATTTTTCGCCTTCTGCTTCTACTCCCAATACATTTAAACGATGTTTTAGCGCTGCGCGACCACTACGAGCGGTAAGAAGGATAGAATTGTCGTCAATGCCCACTTCTTTTGGGTTGATAATTTCGTAGGTTTGGATATTTTTAAGCACGCCATCTTGGTGAATACCAGAGGAATGCGCAAAAGCATTGCGACCAACGATAGCTTTGTTTGCCTGAACAGGCATATTCATTAAATTTGAAACCAAACGGCTAGTTGAAACTATCTTTTGGGTATTGATATTAGTATCTACACCTAGGTTTTTATGACATTTTAAAATCATAGCAATTTCCTCCAAAGAGGTGTTGCCCGCACGTTCGCCAATGCCGTTTACTGTTACTTCCACCTGACGTGCACCATTAAGAATTCCTGCCATTGTGTTGGCGGTTGCCATACCTAAATCGTTGTGACAGTGGGTAGAAATTATTGCTTTGTGAATGTTTGACACATTTTCCATAAGATACTTGATTTTTGCACCAAATTCGTCTGGCAAACAATAACCTGTGGTATCTGGAATGTTTACAACTGTAGCTCCTGCCTTTATCACAGCCTCCACCACTCGTGCTAGATATTCGTTGTCTGTTCTGCCAGCATCTTCACAATAAAACTCTACGTCTTCCACATATTTTTTTGCATATTTTGTGGCAGCAACGGCACGCTCTAGAATTTCATCTCTATTTGAGTTGAATTTGTACTTAATATGACAATCGGATGTGCCAATACCTGTGTGAATACGCTTGTTTTTGGCATATTTTAGTGCTTCAAAAGCAATGTCTATGTCTGTTTGAATGCCACGTGTAAGGGCACAAATAGTAGGCAAAGTAACTGCTTTTGAAATTTCTACTACAGAATTGAAATCGCCAGGAGACGACACTGGGAAACCAGCCTCAATCACGTCCACGCCCAACGCTTCAAGCGCTTTTGCCACCTCAATCTTCTCCACCGTATTTAGCTGACATCCCGGCACTTGCTCTCCGTCGCGAAGAGTTGTATCGAAAATAAAAATTTTGTTAGACATAGTTCTTTTAAGTTAATAAAAAATTAAGCCTCTTTTGCTATAGGAAGCAAGAGAGGCTCATATTTTTGAATTATATATACCAAACTTACTTCCTATTACTTTGTAGCAGGATAATAATGTTTAGTATAATAATAATGTTTTTCACTTTGTTAGTTTTTTGTTTTTTATCTTTGCAAATTTATATCAATTATTTGATTTAACAAACAAATTAACAAAAAAAATGCATTAATTTCCAGCAGAAGTACGCTTTTTATTCTGCTCCTTTTATTTCATTAGTTTATTTAGTATTTCTATGAAGCGTTTTTGCGCCAAAGGTTGTTTATTTTCTTGAAAATTGGCGTATGCTTCGTGATAATCGCTAAAAATGTCGTCGATAATTTCTTCTAACTCAGGCTCTTCTGTTATTACACGGCGTGTGGCAAGACGACGATAAAATTGTGCAGCTTTTAGTTTCTCTTCATATTGCTCTGGCTTGTTCATTTCTATTAAATGTTCGCTTTGCGCCAAATGATAAAAGAAATAATAAAACTCCATTCTGTCTTTAAACCAAGGCATCATCGCTGCCATTACCTTTTGGTCCAATTTTTGTATTTTTTCTTGTGTTTCTGTCATACTATTTTAATTAGGAATTCCACCAATCGCCGCTAGGCATTTAAATTCACATCTTAATTCGTTGCAAAGTTAAAAAATTACACCTTATTATATAGCATTTATACATAAATTTTTGTAAATTTGCGGGATTTTAGAAAACATTTAATAAAAGACGCTTTGAAAACAAAAAACTTCATACTTATTTTAGTTCTAGCACTATGCTTAGTGGGTTGTAACACTATGAGTGAAAAAGAGCAAGAAGAGCAAATACTACAAGAAATTGCCGAAGACAAACTAAATATTGAATATGGCGGCATTATTGTGGACGACTACAACAGCATAGACAAAACCATTACTTCTGGTACTGCAGTTTCTAACCTATTTATTAGCGCTGGCGTAGATCCAAAAACTGCTTATCAACTAAACTTTACTCCTGATAGTATTTTTAGCGCAAAAAGAGTAAAAGCAGGTAAAAGTTACACTATTTATCAAACAAAAGACAGCCTTCCAAAGACTGATTATATTGTTTATCACCGTTCACTTGTGGAACACGTGGTATTCGACTTCAAAGATTCGTTGAACGTTAGCCTTTATAAAAAACCTGTTACAACTGTAACCAAAGTAGATTCTGCAAATATTGAATCTTCTATGTGGAATGCAATTGTGGACAACAATTTGAACTTAGGCCTTGCAGGCGAACTTTCTGAAATTTACGCTTGGGTGATTGACTTCTTTGGCATTCAAGTGGGCGATGGTTTCAAGGTTTATTACGACGAAAACTATGTGGACAGCACTTCTGTGGGTATTAGCAAGATTCACGCAGCTGTTTTCACTCACAATAAACAAAAATATTACGCTTACAATTTTGAAAAAGGCGAAACATATGGTTTCTGGGACGAAAACGGTAATAGTTTAAAGAAAGCTTTCTTGAAGGCTCCGCTTAAATTTACTCGTATTTCTTCTGGATTTACATACGCTCGCAAACACCCTGTGTATAAGGTGGTTCGCCCTCACACTGGAGTGGACTATGCTGCGCCAAAGGGCACTCCTGTAATGTCTATTGGTGATGGTAAAGTTACTTTCCGTGCTTGGAAAGGCGGTGGTGGTAATACTGTTTATATCAAACACAATAGCGTGTATAGCACTGGTTATCTGCACCTTTCTGCATACGCAAAAGGCTTAAAAGTGGGCGACCGCGTGCGTCAAGGTCAGGTGATTGGTTATGTGGGTAGCACTGGTGCTTCTACTGGTCCTCACCTAGATTTTAGAGTTTGGAAAAACGGTACTCCCATCAACCCACTAAAAATGGAATCTCCTTCTGTAGAGCCAATCCCAGCAAAATACATGGAGGAGTTTAAAGTGGTACGCGATTCGTTAGATAAGACACTGAAATAGTTAGGAGTTAGGAGTTAGGAGTTAGGAGTTGATGAGTGCAGAGAATAATAATGAAAGAGCATAAAGGAAATATTATCAAAATCAACGGCAACGCCGTTACTGTGAAGGTTTTGCAACTGTCGGCTTGTGCGCATTGTGAGGGGAAGAAGTTTTGCACACTGGCAGAGAGCAAAGAAAAAGAGATAAAAATCTCTGTAGAAGACCCTAGCATTTACAGCATTGGCGAAGAGGTGCAAATTATTGCTCAAAAGAAACAAATGTTCACTGCGGTGGTTTGGGCATACGTTTTACCACTTGTGTTGTTGTTTGCAGGCGTGGGACTGGGAAGCGTTTTAGAATTTACAGAAGTACACTCTGCCCTACTTGGCCTTTTGGCTGTGGCAGTTTATTATGTATTTCTGTTTGCAATAAACAAGATATTAAGTAAAAGTTTAGAATTTAAAATAAGTAAACTTAAATGAATATAATTTTAATTTCACTAATTGTGTTGGGTAGCATAGGAATTGTAGCCGCTGTAATTCTATTTTTCGTGGCTAAAAAGTTCTATGTGGAAGAAGACCCTAAGATTTCAGAGATTGAAAGTGGGCTTCCTGGCGCAAACTGCGGTGGTTGTGGATTCGCCGGCTGCAAAAACTTTGCAACGGCTTGTGTTTCTGCCACCGAACTTGGCGATTTAAGATGTCCTGCGGGCGGAAATGCAGCAATGAACGCCATTGCACAAATTTTGGGAGTAACGGTGGCAGAAACCAAGCCTAAAGTGGCAGTGCTACGCTGTGCGGGCACCTGCGCTGTGCGTCCACGCACCTCACACTACAACGGCGTATCATCTTGTGCCATTGCCACTGCCACTTTTGCCGGCGAAACAGGCTGCTCTTTCGGATGCTTGGGATATGGAGATTGTGCAAAAGTATGCTCATTTGGAGCTATTACAATAAATAAAGAAACAGGACTAGCAGAAATAGACGAAGACAAATGTACTGCTTGCGGCGCTTGCGTTAAAGCGTGTCCAAAAGGCATACTAGAGTTGAGATTTAAAGGTCCTAAGAGCAGAAGAATCTATGTTTCTTGTGCAAACAAAGACAAAGGTGCAAAAGCTCGCAAAGCTTGCGCTGCTGCATGTATCGGTTGTGGTAAATGTGTGAAAGAATGTGCTTTCGGCGCCATTACAGTAGAAAACAACGTGGCTTATATAGACAACAACCTTTGCCGTTTGTGCAAAAAATGTGTGGCAGCTTGCCCTACAGGTGCTATAAAAGCGTTAAACTTCCCAGTAATTAAGAAAGATGAAAACATTTAAAATAGGTGGTGTTCACCCACACGACAACAAATTAACTGCTCACAAGAGCATTATCACCTTAGATGCACCTAAGGAAGCTGTTTTCCCGTTGGAACAACACATTGGTGCACCTGCAAAACCTATCGTAAATGTAGGTGATAGAGTGAAAACTGGTCAAATGATTGCTGAAGCAGGCGGTTTCGTTTCTGCTCCTGTGCATAGTTCTGTTACTGGTACAGTTACCAAAATTGCAGAATTTACAGACCCACAAGGCTTTGCTAAACAAGCCATTTACATTAAAGCTGAAGAAAAAGACGAATGGGCAGATGGTATTACCATTTCTGATGAACTTGTTAAAAACACTTCTTTAGAGCCTAAAGAAATTATCAAAAAAATTGCTGATGCAGGTATTGTAGGTCTTGGCGGCGCTTGTTTCCCTACTCACGTAAAACTTACCCCTCCTGCCGACTGCAAAATTGATAGCCTTATTATAAACGCAGTGGAATGTGAACCTTATCTTACTCACAACCACAGACTTATGCTAGAAAAAGCGGGCGAAGTAATCATTGGTACTCGCCTACTTATGAAGGCTCTTGGCATTGAAAAAGCATATATTGGCATCGAAAGCAACAAGATGGACGCAGTGAACACACTAAGAGAAACTGCAGAAAAACTTAGCGATTTCGTACATATTATAGAAGTAGTTCCACTAAAAATGAAATATCCTCAAGGTAGCGAAAAACACCTAATTCAAGCTATCACTGGCAGAGAAGTGAAGAGTGGTGCTATTCCTGCTTCAGTAGGCGTGGTAGTTCAAAACGTGGGTACTGCATTTGCAGTGTACGAAGCTGTTCAGTTTAACAAACCTCTTATCGACCTGTTTATGACCGTAACTGGCAAAAGCATGACCGAAGGCGGCAACTTCAGAGTGCGTATGGGTACTTCTATGAACGATGTGCTTGCTATGGTGGGTGGCATTCCAGCTGACGCAGAAAAAGTGATTGGCGGTGGCCCAATGATGGGACGTTGCATTTCAAATATCGATACCCCAATTACCAAAAGAAGTTCTGCAATTCTTTGCCTTGAAAAGCAAGAAACCGTGCGTGAAGACGTTTTAGACTGCATCAGATGTGGAAAATGTATGGGCACTTGCCCAATGGGTCTAGAACCTTATCTTCTAGCAAAACTTACAGAAATTGAAGACTGGAGCTGCCTAGAAGAACACTATGTAATGGACTGTATAGAATGTGGTTGTTGTACATTTACTTGTCCTTCTCACAGACCACTTCTAGACTATGTTCGCTATGGCAAATTTAAAGTTGGATGTATCATTCGTAATAGAAAATAATTATGAGTAAATATACAGTAGCACCTGCTCCACACGTTCATGGTGGAGATTCTGTTCAGAAAAATATGCTAAATGTAATTTTAGCGCTTATGCCTGCATTTTTAGCTGGTATTTACTATTTTGGCACTGGCGCCATAGTAGTTTCTGGCATTGCAATACTTTCTTGCGTGGCATTTGAATGGTTGATAACCAAGTTTTTACTAAAAAAAGAGGTTCAAATTTTCGACTGCTCTGCCATTCTTACTGGTATGCTTCTTGGTATGAACCTTCCTTCTTCACTTCCTTGGTGGATGGTGGTAATTGGTTCTCTTATTGCCATTGGCATAGGTAAAATGAGTTTTGGCGGACTAGGAAACAACCTTTTCAACCCTGCTCTTGTAGGTCGTGTATTCCTACTTATTTCATTCCCTGCGGCAATGACCACATGGCCTATTCCTGCTCCTTTTACATTTGATGGTTCTGTAGATGCACTTACTGCGGCTACCCCACTTGCATATATTAAAGAAGGTATATTTACCAACTTTACAGAACTAGACTTGTTTTTAGGCAATAACGGTGGTAGTTTGGGTGAAACTTCTGGTGTGGCACTGCTTTTAGGTCTTATTTACCTACTTGCTACTCGCACTATTACATGGCACATTCCTGTAAGTATTATTGCTACTGTGCTTGTTTTCACTGGCATTATGCACGCAGTAGACCCAGAGGTGTATGCTTCTCCACTACTTCATATTACATCTGGTGGTCTTCTACTTGGTAGTATTTTTATGGCAACAGACTACGTAACCTCTCCAATGACAAAAACTGGTCAACTTATTTTCGGTTTCGGCATTGGTGTTATTACCGTGGTTATCCGTCTTTTCGGTTCTTATCCAGAAGGTATTTCATTTGCAATTCTTATTATGAATGCTGTGGTACCATTAATTAATCGTTATATTCGTCCTAAACGTTTCGGAGCAAAATGAAAAAGATAGAATCTACATTTATTAATATGTTAGTGTCGCTGCTAATGGTTTGTCTAGTTTCTGCTGGACTCCTAGCTGGTGTTTATGAACTAACAAAGGCAGATATTGCTAAAGCAGAACAAAACAAACAAGAAAATGCGCTTAAAGGCGTACTTCCTGAGTTTGACACTATTAAAACCGACAGTATCGAAGGTGCTCCTGTGTTTAAAGCGTTTAAAGACGACAAATATGTGGGTGTGGCAACAATTGCTAGCGCAATGGGCTTCTCTGACCAAATTATTATTATGGTTGGTTTAGACAAGGCTAACAATATTGTAAACTACGAAGTGCTTTCGCAAAAAGAAACTCCTGGTCTTGGTACAAAATGTGTGGATTGGTTTAAAAATCAAATCAATAGCAAAAGCATAGATACAGACTTTAAGGTGAAACAAGATGGTGGCGATGTGGATGCTATTACCGCTGCTACAATATCTTCTCGTGCATTCCTTAACGCTGTAGAAAACGCAAGCGAAACTCTTCTACAAGAAGAAGACGATGACACAGACGCAGTAACTTCTGCAACAGAGCTTGAAGTGGATGGTACTACAGAAGCAACAGAACTAGAAATGGAGGTGACCAATGAATAAACTAAAAATACTTTTCAACGGCATTTTAAAAGAGAACCCAACGTTCATTCTTTTACTTGGTATGTGTCCAACACTTGCCACCACTACCTCTGCTATAAATGGTCTTGGTATGGGTCTTGCCACAGCGAGTGTGCTATTGTGCTCAAACACAGTAATTTCACTAGTTAAAAAACTTATTCCAGATAGTGTACGTATTCCTGCGTTCATCGTTATTATTGCATCGTTCGTTACTATCGTGGAACTTTGCTTAAAAGCTTGGGCACCAGCCATTTCAGACAGTCTTGGTCTGTTTATCCCACTTATTGTGGTAAACTGCGTTGTGCTTGGTCGTGCAGAAGCATTTGCTGCAAAAAATTCTGTTTTAGACTCTGCACTTGACGGTCTTGGCATGGGACTTGGTTTCACTCTTTCACTTACCGTGATTGGTGCTATCAGAGAGTTCCTAGGCAGTGGACATATCTTCAATATTAGCATTTATCCAGAAGATTATAGTATGCTAATATTCATTTTGGCTCCTGGTGCTTTCATTGTATTAGGTTTATTAATGGCAACAATTCAACACTTTAAAAATAAATAATTATGAGTTACTTTCTAATATTTATTTCTGCAGTTTTTGTAAACAATATAGTGCTATCTCAATTCCTTGGGATTTGCCCTTTCCTTGGTGTTTCTAAAAAGTTAGACACAGCCATGGGTATGAGTGCGGCAGTAGCATTTGTAATGGTACTTGCTACACTTTGCACATTCCTTATTCAAAACTATGTGTTAGTGCCTCTAGAAATAGGATTTATGCAAACTATTGTATATATCCTTGTAATTGCTGCTCTTGTGCAAATGATAGAAATCATCTTGAAAAAGATTTCTCCTGCACTTTATCAGGCTCTAGGGGTGTTCTTACCACTTATTACCACAAACTGTACTATTTTAGGTGTTGCAATTTTAGTAATTCAAAAGAATTTCTCTCTTATTGAGAGTCTATTCTTTGCACTTTCTACCTCAATAGGTTTTGGACTTGCTCTTATCCTATTTGCAGGACTACGTGAACAACTTCGTTTTTCATCACTTCCAAAAGCAATGCAAGGCACACCAATTGC
The DNA here is from genome assembly GCA_937911235.1 of uncultured Bacteroidales bacterium. Classification (GTDB taxonomy): domain Bacteria; phylum Bacteroidota; class Bacteroidia; order Bacteroidales; family Paludibacteraceae; genus Enterocola. The sequence continues at coordinate 13,398 of CALDPN010000030.1, read as the reverse complement.
TCTTATCGTAGCTGGTCTGCTTGCCATGGCATTTATGGGATTTTCAGGAGTAGCGTAGCGTATTTATATAAATTGTAGGGACACTGCGTGCAGTGTCCGTAATTAAATTTCGCACAATATTTATATGGAAAACATATTAAAATATTTCAAAGGGCTAAGCGACGAGCAAATCTCTCAATTTAAGCAACTAGAAGCCCTATATACCGATTGGAACTCAAAAATCAATGTTATTTCACGCAAAGACATTGACAAACTATACCTACATCACGTGCTTCACAGTATTGTGATTGGAAAAATATTGCCTTTCCAAGACGGAAGCAAAATCATTGACATAGGCACAGGTGGTGGTTTCCCTGGTATTCCATTAGCTATCCTATTCCCAAATTGCGAGTTTACCCTACTCGATTCTGTTGGCAAAAAAATCAAAGTTGCTTCAGAAGTAGCAAATGCAATTGGTCTTAAAAATGTTACTTTCATAAACGACCGTATGGAAAACGAAAAAGGTCTTTACGATTTTGCAGTGAGCCGTGCAGCTATGAATCTTACCGATTTGGTAAAAGTTTGCAAGAAAAACATTAGCAAAACCGACAAAAATGCTCTTCCCAATGGTCTTATCTGCCTAAAAGGAGGCGAAATGACAGAAGAACTTAAGCCATACAAAAAGCTCGCCTCTGTGTACGAACTCACCGAGTTCTACAAAGAAGAATATTTCCAAACCAAAAAAGCAGTATATTTACCGTTAAGATAATTAGGAGTTATTCGCTGTGTAGGGACAATGCGTGCATTGTCCGTTATATAATTACCAATATGCAAGTTAAAACATTTGTAACAAACCCGATTCAAGAAAACACATATTTGCTTATCGACGAGGCAAGCAAAAAATGTGTGGTAGTAGATGCTGGTATTCTTTACGACTACGAGGAAGAAGAATTTAGCACCTATCTTGAAGCCAACGGATTGGAACTTGTGGCTGCTCTTAACACTCACCTACACCTAGACCACTGTTTTGGCAACGATTTTCTTTATAAAAAATATGGAATTAAAGCTAAAGCCGACAAAAAAGAAGAAAGCAATTTGAATATGCTCAAATCATACGCACAAGTGTTTGGTATTCCATACAATGGCGACATTCAAGAGCTTGATTCATACCTAAACGACGGCGATGAAATTACATTTGGCGATACTACTTTACGTGTAATTTCTGTGCCAGGCCACAGCGCAGGCGGAGTTGGTTTTTACAATGAAAAAGACGGCATTTTAATTATTGGCGACAGCCTATTTAAAGGTAGTATCGGTCGTACAGACCTTCCTGGCGGCGATTACGGCACTCTTATTTCATCCCTAACAAAACGCATCATGACCCTACCAGAAAACACCATTGTTTACCCTGGTCACGGTCCATCCACCACCATCGCCGAAGAAAAAATCTACAATCCGTATCTTTAATTAGACACATATTTTCTAGCAATAATATTGCGTAAAAGTAATAAAATTAATACCTTTGTGTATCAATATTTTATTCACTTTTTTATTAACCCATCATTTCTTAGTCAATGATAAAAATACCAAAAGGAATTTCAAAAGAAGAGGTTTATGAGCGTAGAGCAATCATTATAGATAAACTTCAACATTTAATAGGCACTTCTGTTCGTTGCAAAGCCCTAAAAAATCAACTAGTACACTTTGATTTCTATTCCATAGAAGAAACCGCAACTCATGCTTCTAAAAAGTATGAATCTACTCTAGCAGCACTTAATGTAACTAAAGCAATAAGTAATGCAGCGTATATCCGTAGAGACAAACCTCATTCTAAAAAACAAATTAAAATGCGTTTTAATGAGATTGTAGAACTCTCAGCAGAACTTAAAGACATTGGTTGTGTAAAGATTATTGTTGGACAACGAAGAAACAAAAAGTATGTTCACTATTGTATAACGAAAAAAGACAGTTGAAAATCAACTGCCTTTATATTTCTACCCCAGATTTGCGCAACTCTGTTTTAACCATATTAGAGGTGGACCACATCGCGGGCGGGGATTTCTGCACGAATCGAACTATCCGAGAGTTTTGCGTCTAACTATCCACTGCAAAGGTACAATAATTTTAGAAAATAACAATAGAATTATGGTATTTTTCTTTCAATCAACAACTTATTTATAAATCAACCTACTCTCTCTTCCCCAAGAGCGAATAACGAGCGAGTCTGATATTACCATAGCAGCGGTGGCAAAGGCATCGGCTTCCATGCAAGTTGGAGCAATAATGGTGGCACTTACAATATTGTTTACGGCAGGGCGACCAGTGCGAGGATCTATTGTGTGACCCACCATGCCATCTTCGGTATAATAAAACTGTCTGTAATTGCCAGAAGTAGCCACAGCGCAGTTTGTAATCTCCATCACCTCAGCCACAGCGGCTTCAGATGTATTTTCTGGTTTGCTTACTCCCACTCTCCACTTTGTACCTCTAGGACTTACACCAGACACCACAAGTTCACCACCTATATCCACCATAAAATTCTCACAGCCCTGGCTACGCAAATACTCTGCAACAAGGTCACAACCATAACCTTTTGCTATAGCAGAAGCATCTAGTTTTATGCGAGGGTCTGCCTTTACCAGAATAGAATCTTCTATCCATACCTTTTTATAACCCACAAACTGCATAATGCTATCCACCTGAGAGGCAGAAAGCCATTTTTTATCGCTAGAAGGGTCGAAACCAAATCCCCAAGCATTTACAAGTGGCGCTACTGTAATATCAAAAGCACCACCCGTAATAGCAGAAATCTCTTGAGCTTTGTTAAACATATTAATAAACAAAGTATCAAGCACCACAGGTTTGTTTGCGTTCACCTTTGAAATCACAGAAGTGCTATCAAAAGTAGAAAGTGATTTGTTTACCCTTCCCATAACTTCACGCATACCAGACGAAAGATCTTCTCTAGCCTCGTATGTTACGGCATAATATGTTCCAAAAATCTTTCCAGCAGATTTTTTATATTCTAATCTACCACATGAAATAAGGGTAAAAACTATAAGTGTAGCTACAATTAGTCGTTTCATTTTTTATCAAATTTATGACAAAGGTACACAAAAAATACTTAACTTTGCAAGATTGTAACGGACAATGATTCGCCCCGAGCCATTCGACCCTTATTCCCTGACGGTCATCAACACGTCGACAAGCTCAGGGACCGCTGGTAATCACAGACAAAATAAACAGACAAAATAAACACAAACAAAATATCAGATGTTAACGTATTTATATCTAATAGCAGGTCTATTATTACTTATTGCAGGAGGTAATTATCTTGTAAAAGGTGGTGTGGCTGTAGCCAAACGTTTCAAAGTCCCTACTCTTATCATTGGTATGACCATTGTGGCTTTTGGTACATCATCGCCAGAGTTTATTGTTTCACTTCAATCGGCACTTCAAGGTCACCCAGAAATAAGCATTGGCAACGTAGTAGGTTCCAACATAGCAAACATAGGTTTAATACTTGGTATTACTGCACTTATACTACCAATGGCAGTAAACAGAACTTCTGTAAAGATTGATGTTCCTTTCCTTATTTTTTGTTCACTACTGTTTTTCACTCTAGCACAAGATAACCTTATTACTCGTGGCGAAGGGCTTATATTTGTAATATTATTAGTACTATTCACACTACTATCTATATACAAAGGCAAAAAAGAAAACCATACAGAAACTCCTACTGAAGAGGCTGTTAAGGAAGATGCTCCAAAGGAAAAAGAACTAAACATGATTGGTGCTATTATTATGATTATAGCTTCTTGTGCTGCTCTTACTTTTGGTGCAAACCTACTGATAGATTCTGCCGTGAGCATTGCCAAAGATTTCGGCGTTTCTGAAAGAGTTATCTCTGTTACTTTAGTAGCATTTGGCACTAGCATACCAGAACTTGCCACCTCAATTATGGCTGCAATTAGAAAAGAAAACGACATTGCAATAGGCAACGTGGTGGGTTCAAATATTTTCAACATTCTGTTTGTTATCGGCGGTTCTGCTCTTATCACTCCTATCGAAAACTTCGACTTCACTGCATTTAGTTTCGACTTTTATTGGATGATAATCTTCACAGCCATCCTAGCACTCACAGTGATACCATTTGAAAGAATTGCAAAGAAAATTAAAGACGAAAAAACATATTCTATATTAACTAGATTTGAAGGCTTCTCAATGATTGCCGCATATATAGTTTACGTAATTTTATTATTGAACTAATGGAAGAAAAACAAGAGAAAATAGACAAAAGATACATGAGAATGGCATATGTGTGGGCAGAAAACTCATACTGTGAGCGCCGTCAGGTAGGTGCCATTTTAGTTAAAGACAGAATGATTATTTCTGATGGATTTAATGGCACACCTTCTGGTTTTGAAAATGTGTGTGAAGACGACAATTTCAAAACAAAACCTTACGTGCTACACGCAGAGGCTAACGCCATTACAAAAGTAGCTCGTTCACACAACAATAGCGACGGCGCTACTATTTATGTAACCACATCTCCTTGCATTGAATGTTCTAAACTTATTATTCAAGCAGGCATTGTGCGCGTGGTTTACTCAGAAGAATATCATGTAACAGACGGTCTAGACCTACTTAGAAGAGCAGGCGTAGAAGTTTGTCACCTACCACTTAAAGAAAATGAAAAATAGATTACCTATCATAGCATCATTGGCTTTAGCTTTAGGCGTGTTGCTCGGAGTTATGCTTCCTAAAGAAAACCAGGCGGCTAATGCAAATGCACCTATCACTGAAAGCCAAGTTTCTTTTCCATCTGCTAGCAATAATTTCAACAAGTTGAATTATGTGCTAATGCTACTTAAATCTATGTATGTGGATTCTATTAAAACAGATGAACTTACAGAGAAAATTATTCCAATGGTTTTGGAAGAACTCGACCCACACAGCACATACGTGCCAAAGGAAGAAGCTGAAATGGCAAACGAGGAGCTTGAAGGTAGTTTTAGCGGCATAGGCGTGCAGTTCAATATACAAAACGACACCGTAATGGTGGTGGATGTAATTGCAGGTGGTCCTTCTGAAAAAGTAGGCATTATGCCTGGCGACCGCATTATTGAGGTAGATGATAGCACTTTTGTTGGTAAACACATTAATAACAACAAAGTTCTTAAAACACTTCGTGGCGAAAAAGACACTAAAGTAAACGTTGGTATCAAGCGTAATTCTAGTAAAGAGACTCTTTATTTTACTATTACTCGCGGCGACATTCCTGTAAACAGTGTGGATATTGCATATGCTCTTACTCCTAAAATAGGTTACATTAAAGTGAGCCGTTTTGGTGCAAACACCTACAACGAGTTTGTTACAGAACTTACCAAACTAAAAAAACAAGGCTGTGAAGAATTTATGATAGACCTAAGATACAATTCTGGTGGTTATCTTCACGCAGCTATTAAAATGATAAATGAATTCCTTGAAAAAGGTGAACTTATAGTTTATACCGAAGGTAGAAGTTACCCACGTGAAGACGCCGTAGCAAACGGCAAAGGTATGTTTAAAGATATTCCTGTTTGTGTGCTAATTAATGAATGGTCTGCTTCTGCTAGTGAAATTTTTGCTGGTGCAATCCAAGACCAAGACCGTGGCATTATTGTTGGTCGTAGGTCGTTTGGTAAAGGTCTTGTTCAACAACAAGTGCCTCTTTTCGACGATTCACAAGTGCGCATAACTATTGCTCACTACTACACTCCTTCTGGTAGAAGTATTCAAAAACCATACGAGGGCGGCAAACTTGAAGAGTATGAAAAAGACCTTTTAAACCGCTACGAACACGGCGAGTTTTTCTCTGCAGATAGCATAGCAGCTACCGACAGCATTAAATACTATACCAAAAATGGTCGTGTAGTATATGGCGGTGGTGGTATTATGCCAGACTATTTCGTGCCACAAGACACCATTGGTCACACTCCATACTACACCGAAGCACAAAACAAGGGTTACACCTATAGTTTTGCATTCCAATATTCAGACAAAAACAGAGACACACTTAAGAAGTTTAAGGAATATACAGATTTGTGTGATTATCTAGACAAAGAAAACATAAATCTACAATTCTATAAGTTTGCTGAAAGCAAGGGCTTAAACACAGAAACTGCAGGCAGAGATGAATGTGCAGACGTGATTAACAATATCCTTAAAGCTTATATTAGTAGAAACATTATTGGTGAAAAGGCATTCTACCCTATCCTTAACTCAAAAGACGAAACTATAACCAAAGCGTTAGAGGTGATGGGTAATTAACCGTAGGGACACTGCGTGCAGTGTCCGAAATTATTAAACATGAAACACCTTTTAGAAAAATATTGTGTAGGCAACGAAGATTTATTAAAGATTTTAATAAGTCACGGCGAGAGTGTGGCTGCTAAAGCTTTGGAGATTGCTCGCAAACACCCAGAGTGGAATATCGACCTTAAATTTCTTGAAGAAGCCGCACTACTTCACGATATAGGCGTGGTACGTTGCAATGCCCCTGGCATCTACTGCTACGGCACTGAGCCATACATTTGTCATGGCATTTTGGGAGCAGAGATTTTGCGTGCAGAAGGCCTTGAGCAGCACGCCAAAATTGCAGAGCGCCACACTGGCTGCGGTCTCACACCCACTTCTATTAAAGAAAGAAATCTGCCACTTCCACTAGATAGAGTGCTTTACCCTATCTCCATAGAAGAACAAATCATCTGCTTTGCCGATAAATTCTTCTCAAAGACTCACCTCGGCGAAGAAAAACCTCTAGAACGAGTAAAGGCGTCGTTAATAAAGCACGACCCACTATACATAGAGCAGTTTGACGAATGGTATAAGAAGTTTGCATAAAAAAAGAAGCCCTAAGGCTTCTTTTTTTATTATGATAATGTTTTCCGTCTTACATTTTTTCTGGAACACTGATACCAAGAAGTGACATCGCACTCTTTATCACTTTCGCTACGTTGGCAGAAAGCACTAGACGCATATTTTTAAGTCTCAAGTTTTCTTCTTTTAGGATACTAAAGTCGTGATAGAATTGGTTGTATTCTTTAACAAGTTCGTAAGTATAGTTTGCAATTAAAGAAGGGCTGTATTCTTTACCAGCTTGTGCAACAACCGCTGGGAATGCTGCAAGAGCCTGAATTAGAGACACTTCTTTTTCTTTTAGTTCAATATCTTTGTTTAGCTCTGCAAGTGCAATGCCTTGTTCTGCTGCCTTACGAAGCACAGAGCAGATACGAGCGTGAGTATATTGAATGAAAGAACCTGTGTTGCCATTGAAGTCGATAGACTCTTTAGGGTTGAAGGTCATGTTTTTGCGTGGGTCTACTTTTAATATAAAGTATTTAAGACCACCAAGACCAATCATTTCGCAGATAGAAGATATTTCTTCTTCTGTTAAGCCATCAAGTTTACCAAGTTCTTTAGAAATTTCTGTTGCGGTACCCACCATTTCATCAACTAGGTCGTCTGCATCCACCACAGTACCTTCACGGCTCTTCATTTTACCTTCTGGAAGTTCCACCATACCGTATGAGAAGTGAACTAGGTCTTTACCCCACTCCATACCAAGACGGTCTAGAAGAATAGAAAGCACTTGGAAGTGATAGTTTTGTTCGTTACCTACCACATAAATCATTTTGTCGATTGGATAATCTGAGAAACGAAGTGTAGCAGTACCTATATCTTGAGTCATATACACAGAAGTACCATCTGCACGTAACAGAAGTTTTTGGTCTAGACCTTGGTCTGTCATATCTGCCCAAACAGAACCGTCTTCTTTTTTGAAGAACAAGCCTTTTTCAAGTCCAGAAAGCACTTTTTCTTTACCTACAAGGTATGTGTCAGATTCATAATAAATCTTGTCAAAATCTACACCTAGGCGTTTGTATGTTTCGTCGAAACCAGCATAAACCCAGTCGTTCATGGTTTTCCAAAGAGTGCGCACCTCAGCGTCGCCAGCCTCCCATTTACGAAGCATTTCTTGTGCTTCCTTCATAAGTGGAGCTTCTTTCTTAGCCTCTTCTTCGTCCATACCACCAGCCATAAGTTCTTTAATTTCTGCCTTATAAGCCTTGTCGAACGCTACGTAATAGTCGCCAACTAAGTGGTCACCTTTTTTGCCAATAGACTCTGGAGTAGCACCATTGCCAAATTTTTGCCATGCTAGCATAGATTTGCAAATGTGAATACCACGGTCGTTTACAATGTTGGTTTTCACCACTTTATAACCATTAGCCTTCATAATTTCAGAAAGGCTAAAGCCTAAAAGGTTGTTTCTAATATGGCCTAAGTGAAGAGGTTTATTTGTGTTTGGAGAAGAATATTCAATCATCACAAGTGGAGAATTTTCAGTTACTTCTTTGAAACCAAACTTCTCATCTTTTGAGATATTTTCTAGTAAATCCACCCAAGAATTTGCATTGATAGAAAGGTTCAAGAAACCATTGATTACATTGTAATCTGAAATCTTAGAATCATTTTCCTTTAAATATGCACCTATTTCTTCTGCAGTAACAGCAGGATTTTTTCGTGAAATTTTTAGCAGTGGAAAGCACACTAATGTCCAGTCACCAACAAACTCTTTCTTTGTCTTTTGAAGAGTTACTTGCGCATCACCAATTTCTGCCCCGTACAATGCTTGTACAGCGTTTTTTACAGATAAAATTAAATCTTTTTCCATAATTCTTTAATAATGACCGCAAAGATAATAATTTTTATTTACTTTTGTGGTTTAGAGGGGGGATAAAAAATACAAAGAAAACATGATCACAGAAGACGGTTCTATAACATTATATAATGAGCAAATAGGTGAATACTATCACTCTACTCATGGAGCGATACAGGAAAGCATGCATATTTTCATAAAAGATGGCTTTTATGAGTGTAAAAAAGATGAAATTCACATACTTGAAATGGGCTTTGGAACAGGTCTAAATGCTCTTCTCACATTGCTTGAAGCAGAGAAAACAAACAAGAAAATCTACTACTACACAGTGGAACTCTACCCTATCTCCATGGAGCAAGCCCAAAGCCTAAACTACGCCGAAATTCTTGCACCAGAAAAAAAAGACATTTTGTTGAAACTTCATGCAGCAAAATGGGGTGAAAATTCAAAAATTTGCAGTAACTTTGAGATTGTAAAAATAAATAGCGATTTTTGCTCTTTAGACCTTAAGGATTATATGTTTGACGTGGTGTATTACGACGCGTTTTCGCCAGAAAAACAACCAGAACTTTGGTCTTTAGAAATATTTGAAAAGATTTTTTCGCATTGCAACTCAGGAGCAATCCTCACCACCTATTGTGCCAAAGGATATGTACGCCGCAATCTGCAAGCCGCAGGCTTCACCGTACACCGCCTACCCGGCCCTCCCGGCAAACGCGAGAAACTCTCCGCAGTAAGATAACCTATTAATTATAATATCATGATAGTAAAACCATTTAAGGGTATCCGCCCACCAAAAGCACTTGTAGAACAAGTAGCTTCTCGTCCATACGACGTATTAAACTCTGAAGAAGCACGCGCAGAAGCAGAAGGTAACGAAAAATCTCTATACCACATCATTAAGCCAGAAATTGACTTCCCTGTAGGTACAGATGAACACGACGAAAGAGTTTATGCTAAAGCAGCAGAAAACTTCCAAAAATTCCAAGACAATGGTTGGTTAGTACAAGACGCAGAAGACAAATATTATGTTTATGCACAAACCATGAATGGTAGAACCCAATATGGTCTAGTAGTTTGCGCAGCAGTAGAAGACTACATGACAGGCAAAATTAAAAAACACGAGCTTACACGTAGAGACAAAGAAGAAGACCGTATGAAACACGTTCGTGTTAACAACGCAAATATCGAGCCAGTATTCTTTGCATTCCCACACCAAGACGAACTAGATGCTATTGTATCTAAAGTTGTAGCTGGCGAACCAGAATACGACTTCGTAGCACCTGACGGTTTCGGTCACCACTTCTGGGTAATCGACGACGCAGCTACAATTGCTCGCATCACAGAAATTTTCGCTCAGTTCCCAGCAATGTACATCGCAGACGGTCACCACCGTAGTGCAGCAGCTGCCCTAGTAGGCGACGAAAAACGCAAACAAAATCCAAATCACGTTGGTGATGAAGAATATAACTACTTCTTAGCAGTTTGTTTCCCAGACAACCAACTAAACATTATCGACTACAACCGTGTAGTAAAAGATTTGAATGGTCTTTCTGACGAAGAATTCCTAAAAGCATTAGAAGCAAACTTCGAAGTAAAAGAAATGGGTGAAGAAATCTACAAACCAAACGCACTTCACAATTTCTCACTATACCTAAGCGGTAAATGGTATTCTTTAACAGCAAAAGAAGGTACTTACAACGACAACGACCCTATCGGCGTGTTAGACGTAACTATCTCTTCAAACCTAATCCTAGACGAAATCCTAGGCATTAAAGACTTAAGAAGCGACAAACGTATCGACTTCGTAGGCGGTATTCGTGGTCTTGGCGAACTTAAAAAACGTGTAGACAGCGGCGAAATGAAAGTTGCTCTTGCTCTATATCCAGTTTCAATGAAACAACTTATCGACATTGCAGACACTGGCAACATCATGCCTCCAAAAACCACATGGTTTGAGCCTAAGCTTCGCTCAGGTCTAGTAATTCACAAGTTAGTATAAAACAGTTAGGAGTTAGGAATTAGGAGTTAGGAGTTAAATTGCATTAACCCTATTCCTCATTCCTCATTCCTAATTCCTAATTCCACATTCCTAATTTATTATGAAAAGTCTAGTATCTATATCAGATTGCAGTAAAGAATACATACTACGCATATTAGATTTAGCAGAAAAGTTTGAACAAAACCCAAACAACAAACTGCTAGACGGCAAACTTGTTGCAACACTATTCTTCGAGCCATCTACCCGCACACGCCTAAGCTTCGAAACAGCAGTAAACAGACTTGGCGGTAGAGTAATTGGTTTCTCAGACGCTGCAACATCTAGTTCTTCAAAAGGCGAAACCCTTAAAGACACTATTAAAATGGTGAGCAACTACGCAGACCTAATCATTATGCGTCACCCAGTAGAAGGCGCAGCAAGATTAGCATCTGAAGTATCATCTGTGCCAGTGATTAACGCAGGCGACGGTGCAAACCAACACCCTACTCAAACCATGCTAGACCTTTATTCTATCAAGAAAACCCAAGGCACTCTAGAAGGTTTAAACCTAAGTATGGTAGGTGACCTAAAATATGGTCGCACAGTTCACTCGCTACTAATGGCAATGCGTTTCTTTAACCCAACATTTAACTTTGTTGCTCCAAAAGAATTACAAATGCCAGAACAATATATAGACTATTGCAAAAAACACAATATCCCATTCAGAGAACTAGAAGATATGAATGAGATACTAAAAGAAACCGATATTCTATATATGACTCGCGTGCAACAAGAACGTTTCACCGACCTTGTGGAATATGAAAAAGTGAAAAACACCTATACCCTACACAACAGCATGCTAGACGGCAGCAAAGACAACCTACGTATTCTTCACCCACTTCCTCGTGTCAATGAGATTTCAGAAGACGTAGATGACAATCCAAAAGCTTACTATTTTGAACAAGCTCGTAATGGTGTATATGCTCGTCAAGCTGTTATTTGCGATATTTTAGGACTTGTTTAAAAAAACAAAGAAGATGAAAAAAGAATTAGTAGTAAGAGCACTAGAAAATGGTACTGTAATAGACCATATTCCTGCCGACAAATTATTCCAAATAGTAAACATCCTTCATCTAGATACTATTTCTGACCAAATTACTATTGGTAACAACTTAGATAGTAACAAGTTAGGCAAAAAAGGTGTTATTAAGATTTCTGGCAAATATATTGACACCCAATTTAGAGATTCCAGATAGAATAAAAATATTAACATGGAACTATGATAGTCAATTTGAAATTGCATTCAATGAATACAAAAAAACTATAATTACGCCAAAAGATATTGGCTGTTATAGTATACATGATAATGAAATAACAAAATCTCCAACAATATTTAAAATTAATGGAACAGCATCGTTCAATAACTGGAATTCCTTAGCAAATTTTCGCAGTAATCATAAACTGAACAAGACAATACTCGACAAAATAATATACGCATATAAAGACAATGAGAGTCTATTGTCATTTGCATGGGAAACTTCAAAAAAGAAGAGCGATGATATTCCAACAATAAAGACTGCGATTGAACAGATAAAAGAAGCTAGAATTTTAGTTGTTGTTGGTTATACATTTCCTTTCTTCAATCGCGTTGTTGATAAATCATTAATAAGTTCAATGGATTATTTAAATAAGATATATATTCAAGACCCAAGAGCAAATGAGGTTATGCAAAATATCGATGCAGTTTTACCAGTTCACAAGAAAAAGCCTTATGAACCTGTATCAATAATTCCTATAACAAACTGCGACCAGTTTTATTTACCACCAGAATTGTAAATACTATGAATACTACCGTAAACTACATAAAACAACGCCTTTCGCTTCGTGAACCTCTAGCAGAAGCTTTGGAGGTGGTTGCCAAACTTAGCGACAAACTTGCACTAAAGAAACCGGCAAACAGTGATGAATACGATAGTTACCTGAAAGAACAACTGTTGTTGGCTAAAGAGGTGTGTCCTCATTGTAAGGACTTTGAACGCGATTTCCCATCATTCGCATTTTCCATAGCAACAGGTATTGGCAAGACACGCCTTATGGGTGCTTGCATCGCCTACCTTTATCTTAAGAAAGGTATCAGGCATTTCTTCATTCTTGCTCCGAACCTTACTTTATACGAGAAACTTATAAGGGATTTTGGCGATACATCATACGAGAAATATGTATTTAAAGGACTCTCCGAGTTTGTACACAACACACCTGTAGTAATAACAGGTGATACATACGAGAGTGCACGTACTCTGTTTTCGAACACAGAAATACAGATTAATATTTTCAATATCTCAAAGTTCAACACAGAAAGTAAGGAAGGTGGCAAAAAAGGTGCTCCAAGGATGCGCCGTCTCTCGGAATACCTTGGACAATCATATTTTGATTACTTGGCATCACTCGACGACCTTGTAATCCTTATGGACGAGGCACACCTCGCAGGCGTTGCACACCGAGGGACGGCTCATCTTGGCGTTGTCCACGATGTCCAGCGCCATTTCGGTGGGCGTGATGTCCACTTCCTTGGGCTCCGGAACGGTGACGGAAATTTGGTCTCCTTCATTCAGTTTATCATTCTTCTTACCGGGCTTGCCGTTTCTTGTGATGCAGCCTTCTTCGATCAGACGCTGGGCGGCACTGCGGCTCAGTTCGGGACAAACCCGTGCCACAAAAGCATCCAAACGTTCAC
>CALDPN010000029.1 GCA_937911235.1 uncultured Bacteroidales bacterium | reverse complement strand
TGAATAACAACATCAGCTTTTTGCCTTGGCAAATGTTCTATTTTTAAATTTTCCACTATCTGAGAAGATGTTGCATCAACAACTAAGAGTCCTCTGTTTTTTAAAATATTTAATAAGGCAATCATTGCATCTTTATTTTCATTTTCTAAATAAAAGCACATCACCAATTGGTAATATTGAGAAATAGTAAGCGCTGGACAAAATTTGACACACAAGCGTGTATCCGTCTTGCTAATCCCTTTGGAAAATGTGAAAAAACAGAAAAGTAAATCTCAAACACCAAAACAGTATATAAATGGCGAAAATTTTAAGGTGCTAGGGAAAGATGTTGTTTTGAATGTTGAAGATGTAGATGCTAAGTCTAACTATTGTAAATATGTATGTGTGATGATTAACGTTTCATCTTACTTTAAAAAACGCCTATAACAACTTGTAAATACATAATAAATTGAGAACACACATGAGTGGTAAACGTCGTGTTTTTGCACCAGTTTTGTAGATGTCAAATCGCTACTTTGTAGAAAAGTTTTTATGTTGTATCTTAAAAACTCATCAAATTTCATAAGTTTTTATTTATAATTGCAAAAAGTTTGCAAAAACGCCATCAAAAATATCAAAAGTTTGCAAAAACATAAAATGAATTTCTGAAAAACGCCAAAATCGCTTTCAAAAAACGCCAAAAAACGCCTTATAAAATATAAAAGAATAGGGAAGGGGTAGGGGAAAATATGTCAAAAAAAACAAACCTTTAGCGTATTAAATTAATGTAAAAAAATTTTATTTTTGCTCTTGACATATTGAAAAAGATTCTATATTATAAAGGTATAAAGAGAAAACAACAAAAGGAGTCTAAAATGTTTAAAAAATTAATACTTATTATTTTAGTAGCTTTTAATCTTGCAGCTTGTGACAATGCACAAAAAAAAGCAGATTATGAAGAAGAAGAAAATTATTATTTTAATTGTTTAGATAATGGCGGAAGTGCTGAAAATTGCAGACTCGACGCTTTCGGAAAATAAAACAACGGGGAGCCCGACTCCCCTTCAGATTAAAAAGGAGGGTTTAAAAATGGAAAAAAGAATCTTTAAAAAGCTTTCAAGCGTCAATTCTTATTTAACATTAAAACAGCTTTTAGAGTTAAGAAAAACAGTTAAAAAACAAATTGCAGAAGATAAAAAGAAAAAAACAAAAGCAGCAGAAAAACGAATCGCAAACAATAAAGAATGGTTAATTGTTTATGATATTATAATAAACTTCAGCTCTTATGTTGCAAACATTGAAAGAATCGATTCGCTTGTTAAATTGCACAATAAAAAAATATAATTATTTTTGTTTTTACTATTGACAAGATAAAAAGAATCGTTTATAATAAAGTTATAAGATAACAAAAGAAAGGAGTCTAAAATGTATAAAAAAATTGATATATTTTTAAACGGTGTTTATATTTGCAGCACAAACCAATCAAAAACATGCAAAGAAGCAATTGAGAAAATAAAGAAAGCCGGAAAAATCTTTGTTGCGTCAATTCCTTCTGGGATAGCTTTCAAAATTAAGGAAGGTGACAAAATAAAGGCTTTTTATTCTAAAAGATAGGGAGGCAAAAATGTTAAAACTTAACAAAAAGAAACTTAAAGACAAAGGTTTGAACTTTAAAAACAAATCGGAGCTTTTGGACTTTGTAAAACATAAACTTGAGTGGCTAGCAAGTCACAATAAAAACTATACAACCGAACAGTATCACTTAATTGATATGCTAAAAGAGATTTTTGATTGTTTTGAAGAGGAGGACACCCCAGCGCAAACAAAAAAACAAGCAGAATTGACAAAAATTCTACCCAAAAATTAGACAAGCAACTATTCATAATGTACGTTATGCGACAACTTAAAAAGAAAAGGAGAAAAAACAATGACTAAACAAACAACTTACGCAATCGCTGTTAATTGGTTAAACAATGATTTTGTTTTGTGTAACAATATAACAGAGGTCGACCCGTCAATTTTTGATAACATGAGATTTGATGAGCTTAACGAATACGGAGACCCGATTGACATATATCAATATTATATAACAGATGCGAGTCAGGATGATGTAGAATACTTAGAAAAGAATTTTAATTTAAAGTTTACTTATTCGGATTTACTGGACTCCTTTGTGTTATGTGTTGACCACTGGGGGACGGGCTGGGACTATGTCTCTTGCGACTGTTCGGAAGAGTTAATCGAAATTAATCCGGAGATTGAATACAACGACTCATGCTATCCACCCAAAAGAGAGACAACACGCCGAATCATTAAAGGCGGTAGACAATAAGGAGGGACTCAAGATGGAAATGTTTTTTATTTTGCTTGTTTCTTGTTTCTTCAATGGTTGTAAAAAAGGATATAAAAGAGGCAAGAGTCGACGTCTTTCCGATTGGTAGCAGGAAACAAACAAAAAAGGGGTGTGAGTTCACACCTCTTTTTTTTGTGCTTTGTTTTTGGAGTGTTGCGAATCGAAAAAAGAGAATCGAAAAACAACGCAGGAAAAACAGCGGATGAAATAGACGAGTCGCCCCTATTATGTAAAAGGGAGTGGACGGAAGGGGATTCCAATTCGGTTTTTTTTGGTGGAGTAGACAAAGCCTATCTGCGTTATTCTCACGCACTATTTTACCCAGCACTTTTGACCTTTTCAATTTTTTGAGTCAGGTGGCATTTTCCACCATTTTCTGAAAAAACTTTTCCTGAAAAAATTTTTTGTAGCAAGTTTCAGGTAATTTAGAGAAAAGTCTCCTCCGACCAATTAACCATTCATTGTTAAATTAGCCATAACTCCTTTTGTAAATTTCATTTTACAAAAAGCCAACTTTTCCATCTTTTATAAAATAGGATTGACAGGTTGTTTTTCCAACGTATTCCACAAACAGCCGAATGAAAATGTCTCAAACAGGTGAATGGGGGCATAAAAAAACTGTCTCATTTGAGGCAGTTTAGGGTTAGATAATATTTAATTTGGTCTTTTACGAGCTTTCATCCATTCTTTATAATAATCGAGACCATTTTTCAAGCAATATTGTCTGAGTGTTACATTATCTTTCATCAGCAATGGTTTTCTTTTAATAGGATTTATGGTTAAATTGAGAGCTTGTTCTACAGTAAATCCTTTATTTAGAAGGTTAGCGAACGTATAATATTTTTTTCCGATAGATTTGAGATAGGAGTAGATTGGTGTTCCGTTTGGCAATCTATAGCAAGCTCCTACTTTAGTTGTATTATTAGCTTCCAGTTCTGACCAACCTCTTTTTTTTCTAGCATAATATGCGGCTTTAGTTATTCCGAGTTCTTTACATATATTTTTGACAGTATTTTGTTTCATTTAAATTCTCCTTTTTTATGTATGTTACGAGGAGATTTTAGGATATGATGGATAAATTATCCATTAATGTTTTGACTTATGAACAAGAGAATTTAGGTTAATTTTCATTAAGATTACATTTTTCGCAAGGTAAACTGGGTATATTTTTACATTTTTCGCAAGATAAGATTATTTTATCTCCACATATTGTCCGACGCCGTCCATAGACAAGCAGATATCACAGTCAGTAACTTCTTTAGTAGATTCATCGTAATATGCGACAATCAGTTTACCAAGCCCATTGTTTTCTATTTCCTGTAATTTTTCTTTAAGTTCTGTTACTGTCATTTTTTATTACTCCACAATATTTACAAACTATTTTATATTCATTCTGCATATGATTGTTGAATAGATAATAAGTGAATTTCTTAATTATCCACTCGTGTTTTCCCAATCGACATAGAAGCTTTCTAATCATTTTTCATCTTCCTTTATAATTTTCAATGCTTGTTTTGCTAACTTCTCGGAAGTAAAGAAACATCTATCTAAGTATTCTTCTGTAGTATATAGTTCTGATTGTTTGAATATAATTCTGCCATTGATACTCCATTGACTAAAACCATCAGCCATATATATGGTTTTCCCGTTAACAGCAATAATGGGTAATTCCTTATCAAGTGGGGCTACTTCCATTATTGTTATGGAGTGACTACAAGAGCAAGGAATTTTCTTTGTGCTTCCATCTGGCATTTGTATGGTTATATTTCTTTCTTCATCACAAGCGGAACACTTAGGTTTCTTTTCCCGGCGATAATCGATATGCCAAAGTTTTTTTATCTTGAGATATTTCTTAAATTCTTCCCAATGGTTTTTCCTCTCTTTGTTTAAGTTCCCAATCTTTTAAAATATTGTATCCGAATAATTTAATCATCTCTTTACCTTTCCAATTTATTTTTCCAATTTATTTTTCCAACATTTTCTACAAACTGATTCATAAGTTGTTTTACCTTTTTCAATTGCAACTGATGAACCCTCTTTTTCCAATTTATTATCAACATACCTTAAATGAATTGTTGCTTTTTCACCACAATCACATATTTGCTCTATTTCTTTAATCTCATCAGCTAAAGCAAGTAAAGCTTTTGAACCTTCAAACAAGTTACCATTAATGTCGGTTTTTAATCCGTAACACAATACAGGAATGTTTTGTTTATCAGTAATTTCACTTAGATTGTAAATGTCTTTTTTAGTAAAGAACTGAGCTTCGTCAACAAAGATTATATCTGGATTTAGTTTACTTAATTCTTCGGGATTAACTTCATCAACATACAGACAAGGAGTGTTTTCCTTGATTAATCTTGACTCAATCGTTCCCCAACCATTACACTCACCTTCTCTATCATCTACTGATGGTTTAATAATTAGTGTTTTATAACCTTTTCTTTTGTAGATGTTATCAGCTTGTAGGAGTTGTGTTGTTTTACCAGCGTTCATCACTGAATAATAAAATTTTAGTTTTGCATTAATCATCTCTTTACCTTCCAACAGTGTTTGCATATTAATTTTTTTTGACTGTAAGTTGAACCAAAACCATTAGGTAATATAAAAGTTCTAACAACAAAACGATGGAATCCCAGCCAACATAAAAGCTTTCTAATCATCTTTTATCTCTCCTCAAACCTAATTCTTTAGCGGAATAACTAGCTTGTACAATTCGACTTCCTAAGCGTTTGCCGCAATGCTCACAAACAATGTTCATAGCCACCGTTGCATAAATACTTTTTGTTTGCTCATCATAGCTAAGCACACTTTCAGGTCCATCAACATTACATCTAACCACTTCGAGTTTCCAATCATGAAAACCAAGTTTGCATTTAATCTTCTGCCACATCACCACACCCTCACTTTATTTTCTTGTTCTTCTAATTTTTCTTTTGCTAATTGATAGGCTTCACGTTTTGTACACAAAGCTCCACCACCAATAACTTCAACTTTTGATTTAGTACAGAAAAGAATGCACTTATATCCACTCATCACAGTAGGTGCAATAGGATAATACATACTTTTTAATGTTCCTCCACATTTACATTTAGCCATTATTAAACTCCTCTATATTTATCTTGCAAAAAGTGTGATTTTCTTCACGTTTTTGGTTGCAAAAAATGTTATTTATTGACATCAAACAACTCCTTAATATCCTAGCCATATTAAAACTTGCTTTTTAGGGTTAAACACTCTCATTAAATGAAGAATATCAAATATTTCATATTCATAAAGCCACCCTTGATTTATGTTCCATTTATTATTAGGTAATTGGTCTAAATATTCATTCCAGTGAATATGTGCCCTAACTTCTGCTTTCATACGTTCTAACTGAGTTCTTGTATCATATTTTTCAGATGAATTTTCTTGCATTAAATCTTTATAAAATTTCAAAACTTTTTTGCGGTAAAGCGTAGCGATAGTTTGTAATATTTCAGGTTTGTCAAGCATACACTCGGTTTCTGCATTAAATTCCTCGTGTACTTCTTTATCAGTAAACATTTTACGCAAATGTGGTTTTATTTCGTCATAAAAATCAATATATTTACCAAGTTCAAAAGCCTCTTCTGCTCCCATTTTATCAAGAACATCGTGGTCTGATAGATAATCAAACTCATCTTCCAAAACAGTATTAGTTAATTCTAATAGCTCTTTTTTAGACATTTTTCTAATTTTATTGCATTTCTTTTTATCTGCTATGTATAAATAATTTCTATATCCCATTTTCTTCTTTCTCCACATCAAACAACTCCTTACTTTCTTTCACGCTTCTTCCAATGTATGTTAAAAATTCAAAATCTTTTAATGGTATATGTCTGACTTCTAAATAAAAAGGAACTGAACGCCAAGTTTGAGCTACACAATCAACGTGACTATTCTCATTATTGAAGTCCCAAACTTTAGTTACTAGAATTTTATTTCCATACCCATTCTCAAACACGTCTCCCACTTCTGGCGTAAATTTACTCATCTTTGTTCCTCCCACTCTGACACAATATCTAAATCGTGATTATTTGCCATTACTTCACCATCAAAAAACCAATGAAAAAAATTATCGCCACCATCAAAGACGCCCCAAGCTTTTTCATTATTATAATCTTGAAGCCAAGTGATATATACTTTACTACCATCTCTCGCTTTATAAACTCCTGTTTTTGTAATTTTAAATTGTTCTTTACTCACTCCACAACCTCCCAATCTTCTGACATAATGTCATAACCATCTAAATTAACATCTGTAATATCTACATTTGTTAAGCAGAGAAGATGACCTTTTTTAATCGAATAGATTTTATCTTCATCTTTTATACGAACTTTCTTCCCCTCTCTCATAGCTTTTAATGCTGTTTCAAATCTCATCTATTTCCCTCCAAATCTATCAACATATTCCTGTAATTCTTCTTCATGGTCTTTTAGAAAGTAGAGCATTGGCAGAAATTGTTCTTTTTCCCATATACTGAGAGCATAAGGGTCTGTTGTTTGTTCTTCGAAGTTTCCACTTGATTGACAGGAAACATTAACTCCACCTATTGATGTCTTCCATAAAATGATATCACTTCCCTCTTTAACTTCAATTTTGAACTCCAGAGGGTAATAGTTTTCATTTATAGTTTCTTCCCATTTATTACACATCTGTTTCCTCCTTTTTAGTTAAGACTAAATCCTTAAATACTTTCCCATAAAAAGTAATGTTATCTATATAAACAGAGCCAACTTCTCCATCATCCCAAATGCATTTTGCGACTCTATCTTCATTCATTTCTGATATTATGATGCAATGATTACTAGAACCCCAAGAGCGAATAACATCACCTATCTCTACAAATTCACTCATTTTACATTCATCCTTATGTATATTTTCATACCAATCCACCAGATTGGCAAAGCAAAGACCGCAAAAATCCTCCTTGACCGCCTGCATCAGGCACTCCATGCCCTCACGGTTTCCGTGGGTAGCCATGTGTCGGGTGATACCGCGACCTGCAAAAACATCTGCAATCTTGCCGATAGCAATCACGTCAAGCCCCTGCGACTTCAAGGCATCC
>CALDPN010000028.1 GCA_937911235.1 uncultured Bacteroidales bacterium | reverse complement strand
TCACATAAAAATAAAAAAAGAAATGCTTTTAATAGATTTTTTAAAAATTTATATAAAATTTTAGTTGTTAAGTTTTTATAAGAGTTCTTTATGAACTCTTTTTTTATGGGTTTATTGCAGTGTAAATTGACTTGAATATATTTAGAATATATAATTTGTATAGGTGAGATACATGCAAAAATGGTTTAACGAAAAAATTTTAAATAGCAATAAGGAATTGTTCGAGCAATGTATGTGTATTATTAAAAGAATGTAATAGTGTAGGGGGCGCACCCCAGGGCGCCCCGCGAAAAATTACTGTATATAAGGAGGAATACACCTAAATGGAAAATACAGAAAAAGTAAAACAGTTGATGGACATGCGCGCTCAAGCTCGTCTTGGCGGCGGTCAAAAACGTATTGACTCTCAACACAGCAAAGGAAAATATACAGCTCGTGAACGTATCGAAATGCTTCTTGACGAAGGTTCTTTCGAAGAATTGGATATGTTCCTCACTCACCGTTGTGTAAACTTCGGTCTCGAAAAAGAAAAATATCTTGGCGACGGTGTTGTTATCGGTCACGGTACAATCGAAGGTCGTTCAGTATATGTATTTGCTCAAGACTTTACTATTTTCGGTGGTTCTTTGTCAGAAACTATGGCATTGAAAATCTGTAAAGTTATGGACCTCGCTATGAAAATGGGTGCTCCTGTTATCGGTATCAACGACTCGGGGGGTGCTCGTATCCAAGAAGGGGTTACAGCTTTGGCTGGTTACGCTGAAATCTTCGAACGCAACATCCTTGCTTCTGGTGTAATTCCTCAAATCTCTGCTATCTTCGGTCCTTGTGCAGGTGGTGCTGTATATTCTCCAGCCCTCACTGACTTCATCCTTATGACTGAAGAAAATAGCTACATGTTCGTTACTGGTCCTAAAGTAGTAAAAACCGTAACAGGCGAATCTATCTCAACTGAAGACCTCGGTGGCGCTGGTATGCACTCTACTAAATCAGGTGTAGCTCACTTCCGCGCTGAAAGCGAACAAGAAGGTATTGCTAAAATCCGCGAATTGGTATCTTTCATTCCACAAAACAACCTCGAAGAGGCTCCTGTAGTTGAATGTACTGACCCTATCCACCGTCTCGAAGACGAACTCAACGAAATCATCCCTGATAACCCTAACATGCCTTACGACATGAAACGCGTTATCAACGCTATCGTCGACGACAACCACTTCTTCGAAGTTCACGCTGACTATGCTAAAAACATCATCGTTGGTTTCGCTCGCTTCAACGGTATCTCTACTGGTATCATCGCTAACCAACCTGCTTTCATGGCTGGTGTATTGGACTGCGACTCTTCTCGTAAAGCTGCTCGTTTCATCCGTTTCTGCGACGCATTCAACATTCCATTGCTCACATTGGTTGACGTTCCTGGCTTCCTTCCTGGCTCAGGTCAAGAATATGCTGGTATCATCACTCACGGTGCTAAACTTATGTTCGCTTACGGCGAAGCTACTGTACCTAAAGTAACTGTTACTCTCCGTAAATCATACGGTGGTGCTCACTGCGTTATGTCATCTAAACAACTTCGTGGCGACTTCAACTATGCATGGCCAGGTGCTGAAATCGCAGTTATGGGTCCTTCTGGTGCAGTAGAAGTGCTACAAGCAAAAGCTATTGCAGCTATCGAAGATCCAGCTGAACGCGCTAAATTCATTGCAGAAAAAGAAGCAGAATATCGCGACAAATTCGCTAACCCATATCAAGCAGCTTCATTTGGCTATATTGATGACGTTATCGAACCACGCAATACTCGTTTCCGTGTAATTCGTGCATTTGAATCGTTGAAAAACAAACGATTAACTAATCCACTTAAAAAACACTCTAACATTCCTTTATAATCGTAGGCTATGGTATTACTAGTAAACTGGACCAACGCATTGATTATTACCTTAATTGGTTTTGGTCTTGTAGTTGTGTTATTGATATTATTGGTTTTTGTACTTATGGCATTTGGCGCCATCATGGTGAAAGTAAATGCTCCTAAAAAACAAAAACCAGCTGCCGTAGCGCCTTCTTGCGAAGTTTCTGAATCTTCAGAAATATCAGGAGAAGAATTGGCTGCAATAGCCATGGCTCTTGAGTTAAGCAAAGAAGCAGCTCACGACGTGGAAAGCAAAGTCCTAACAATAGTGTCGAATCCAAATTCGGCTTGGGCTTCTAAAACATTTGGTATAAATAATTTAGTTCGTTAATCGAAAAATAAACGTAAAATGAAAAATTTCAAATTCACAATAAACGGTAATGTTTACGAAGTGGCAGTGGAAGCAGCTGAAAACGGCAAATCTAATGTAACTGTAAACGGTAAATCGTATGTAGTAGAAACAGAAGCTCAAGCGGCTCAACCAACAGTGCGTCGTGCAGCAGCAGCTGGTGCTACAAAAACTGTATCAGGTGTAATGAAATCACCTCTTCCAGGTAAAGTATTAAAAGTGTTAGTTTCTGCAGGTCAATCTGTGAAACGTGGCGACACTCTTATGGTGATTGAATCTATGAAAATGGAAAATAATATCGCAGCTCAAGCAGACGGTATTGTACGTTCTATCATGGTTTCTGCAGACCAAAGCATTCTTCAAGGTGACGCTCTTCTAGATTTTGAATCTACAGAAGTGGAAGCTGCACCAGCTCCAGCACCAGCGCCAGCTCCAAAAGCAGCTCCTGCTCCTAAAGCGGCTCCAGCTCCAGCACCTGCTCCAAAAGCAGCAGCTAGTGCAAAATCAGTAACAAGCCCACTTCCAGGCAACGTTATTAGCTTGTCTGTAGCAGTAGGTGACACTGTAAAACGTGGTCAAACAGTGCTTGTAATGGAGTCTATGAAAATGGAAAACAATATTCCAGCTCCACGCGACGGTAAAGTAACAGCAATTCACGTTGCAGCAGGTAAAAGTGTTATGCAAGGTGACGCATTATTAGATATTGAATAAGGAGATAATATATGAAGAATATGTTCAAATATTTAATCACCTTGTTCGTTGCAATGTTCTCATTTGCAGGTGTTGCTATGGCTCAAGAAACTCCTCAAGATTCTGTTAGCTACGATGACCAAATTATGCTAATAGAAGAGGCTTCTGTTGAGTACGTAGTGGACACCCCAGAACAAGCGGAAGAAGAAGCTACACTATCAGTTGCTGGTAGTTTGGGTGACTTCTTTGGTTCTATGGGTATTTCTAAAATCGTTATGGAATGGGGTGCAGGTAATTGGAAATATCTAGTAATGATTGCTATCGGTTGTTTATTACTATACCTTGCTATAGTTAAACAATTTGAGCCATTATTACTACTTCCTATTGCTATGGGTATGATTCTAACAAACATCCCAGACGCAGGTATGTTTCATAGTGAACTTTTTGCTGGTGGTCACGTACACTGGGCAGAAATGGCAGAAAACGCAGGTCTATTAGACTATTTATATTTAGGTGTTAAACTTGGCATTTATCCATGTCTTATCTTCGTGGGTGTGGGTGCTATGACAGACTTCGGTCCACTACTTGCAAATCCTAAGAGCCTTCTTTTAGGTGCAGCTGCACAGCTTGGTATTTTCTTAACATACTTTGTTGCAGTTTCAACAATCTTTACACCTGAACAGGCAAGCTCAATCGGTATTATCGGCGGTGCTGATGG
>CALDPN010000027.1 GCA_937911235.1 uncultured Bacteroidales bacterium | reverse complement strand
CAAGTCTGAACCGCTACGATAACCCGCGGCCGGCAAAAAAACTGCGACACCGTTAGGACCAGTAACTTTTCTACCGTAAACTCCGCACTTTGTAACCCAAGTCCAACGACAGTCTTCCATGAGTTCGTTACGCTCTGTATATGTAGGCATGGTCCAATTACCACCCCAATTGGCATTGGCTGCATCATCTTCAAGGTCTAAAACAATATTAGCATCTACTGTACCGTATGAAGATGATGTGCAGTATTTAGTTTGAGTAGAAGAACTACCATTGCACCATTTATAAGTACTCCAATTGTAAGTCTCTTTAGGCTCTGTTTCACCCCAAGCAAAATAATCACCATATTCATCTGCTGTAGAAGCACCAACATTAGTAATTGCCCATTTAGTACCACTTGGAAGACCTAATTTGGCATAATAATGTTCACCGTCTTTTACCACTACTGTATCAGCTTCTAATGTAGTGTTTTCTTCTAATGATAGTTTTTCATCATATACAGGACGAACTGGCAAGCCTAGTTGACGGTATTGTGTATCTAGTCGTTTAGCTGAACTGCTAATATAAAATGAAACTTGCTCATCTGGAAAATATGAACGTAAGATTTCACTAGTGGCATAATATGCATTTACACCTAGTTGCTGTACCAATTTATCTTGTTTGTAACCTGATGCTGGTAGGAAAATTGAATTTCCAGAAGGACCAGTAATTAGATAACCATTTATAAAGAATCCATTTGATGCAGGCTGGCTTTCCCAAGCCCAAGAACAGTTTTCTAAAAGTTCTTGCCACTCGGCACGTGTAGGCATACGCCATTTTCCTCCCCAATTTGCATTGGCAGCATCGTCTGCTAGTTCAAGACGCAAGCGATTGTCCACCACACCTTGTTTACTATGGAAGTTGTATTTAGTAAGCGAAGTAGAGCCTGTTCCTAGGGTATATGTACTCCAAGTATAAGACTGCTTAGTCTGAGTTTCGCCCCATGAATAGTAATTACCATAGTCGCCTACTGCTGTAGCACCAATATTGCGTGATGCCCACTTAGTTCCACTAGGAAGACCTAAATCTACATATTCGTAACCATTTGTTGGGTAAACTGGCTTAATAGGATCGTCCGGTTGATCTGGACCATCAGTTATTGTACTAAAGGCAATACTATCTACGGTAGATGCCACAAACTCTGTGCGTGTGCCATCGTTTTGATACACATAGAGTTTTAGTTGTGCCACTGCTATATAGGCAACACATAGCAAAGAGGCAAAGAGTAAAGTTAACTTTTTCATAAGTATTTATTTTTTAATGAATTTTACGTACTTGTTATTTATACGAAGGATATAAGTGCCTTGAGTAAGCGAGGTTACATCAAGTTCCGTACCTTTATCTTTTAAAACAGATTTACCTGTTAAGTTATATACTTCAAGAGGGGTATTTTCATCCACTCCTTGAATATTTAATGAATGTGACACTGGATTTGGAAAGACAAAGATTTGCAATTCATTATTTTCTTCTAAAGAAGTGGAAGTTGATGTAGCAAATAAAATTTTATGGTAATTTCCTACTTTATTTCCATCTTTTTGTAGTATGGTCATTTTACCTTGTACATCATTTGCTTGTACTTCTATTCGTTGCACATTGGCAAGCAAATAAGTAATTTCACTACCATCTGCAGATACTGCAACGCACTCTGTTACCTCATTTGCAAAAGTCTGACTTGCGAAAAAAAGTGCAAGCACTGAAAGAAAAAGTTTGATTTTCATATTATCTATTTTAAGTTATTTATTTTTATTACAAAATATATTCTAATACTGTGTCAACCATAGCTCTTTTTGAGCCTAATTAATGGTTCATAAAAGGACATAAAAAAAACGTGGACCCGACAGTTGCCGTTCCACATTTCAGAGGCCTTCGCATTGCCTAAATATTTCTAGAACAGACAACGCAAAGCCCACGCCGATATAAGTAAGCATACTATACAACAAAGTATAGATATGCCATATACATACCCATATCACGCAAGCATTTATCGTTGCTATATTCTGAGAAATATTTTTTGAAAGTTGCGAAGTTTCTGAAATATCAGAACATGCGTAATAAACGCTCACATAATCCCACGCCCATTGTGCAACGCTCTACACTCCTAATCGGCGTGGGTACTATTTACTTGCAAATATAATGTAAATATTTAAAAATCAATTAAATTCTCTTAAAATTTATTTATTTTTCTCCTGCAATAAGCTTCATTGCTTCGGGGCAGGTGCAGTGAGAGGTGTTTATGATGGCAGAGGGAGTAAGAGAAGATTTTACTTCAAGGAAAGACGCAACCTCAACGGCTACTTGTTCAGATTCTACTATATGCAGACCACCGGTATAGCGCAGCACATTTTCTACGCCTGTAAACTCGCGACAAGCTGACACAATATTTCCATAGCCGCCGTGCGAGCAAGGAGAAATTATCTCTAGCCCACCTTCTGTTACTATGCACAAATGCAATTCGTGAGAAAAATCATCAGGAGAAATTTCACCATCTACCTCAGCAGTTAAAAACTTGTTGCCGTAAGGCTTTGGATAACCAAAATCTTTATTACAAACAAGGGCAATTTCAGGTGTTATCCAACAATTTTCTTTAATATATAGAAAACGATTGCTATATTTTTCTAAAAGTTCCAAATCTGTGCCAATATTTCTAAGACCTTTGTCACCACGGCAAGAATGAAACTTTTTATCTCTAACGTTTTCCGAAAGGTAAATTGGGCAATGAGTCTGAGAAATCAAATGTTTTAGGCCTCCTGTATGGTCACGATGCCCATGAGAAAGCACCGCAAAGTCTATCTCCGAAATATTAAGACCTAAAATTTCTGCATTTTTCAAAAAATTGTCGGACGCACCTGTGTCAACCAAGATTTTTAAACCTTGAAACTCTATATATAAGGAATACCCATGCTCTGTTAAAAATTCTGGGCATTGGGCATTGGAATAGTTGTCTGAAAGTACTGTAATTTTAACCATAATGCAAAAATAATAAAATTAAGTTGGCTATTTACAAAAATAATTGTTTATCTTTGCTTGATTTTAAGAGTTTAAGACTTATTTTAAAGAAATTATTATGAATGTAGTTACAAAAACCATCACATTGGCTGATGGAAGAGAAATCAGCATCGAGACTGGAAAACTAGCTAAACAAGCTGACGGTGCTGTTATGGTTCGCATGGGAAACACCATGCTTTTAGCTACGGTTTGTTCTGCACAAGATGCAGTTCCTGGCACAGACTTCATGCCACTTACCGTTGAGTATAAAGAAAAATTTGCTTCTGCAGGACGCTTCCCAGGCGGTTTCACTCGCAGAGAAGGCAAAGCATCAGATTATGAGATTTTAACTGCTCGTCTTGTAGACCGCGCACTTCGTCCTTTATTCCCAGATGATTATCACGCAGACACTTTCGTAAACGTAACACTATACTCTGCAGATGGTGTTGATATGCCAGACGCACTTGCTGGTCTTGCTGCTTCTGCTGCTATCGCAGTTTCTGATATTCCATTCAATGGTCCTATTTCAGAAGTTCGCGTAGCTCGCATCGACGGCGAATTTGTTGTTAACCCAACTTTCGAACAACTAGACAAAGCCGATTTAGATATTATCGTGGCTGCTACACTTGACAACATTATGATGGTGGAAGGTGAAATGAACGAAGTCTCTGAAGCAGACCTTCTAAATGCTATCCGCACAGCTCACGAAGCTATCAAACCTCACTGCCAAGCTCAACTTGAACTTATGGAAGCAGTAGGTAAAACAGTTAAACGCGAATATTGTCACGAAGTGAACGATGAAGAGTTAAGAAAAGACGTTCGCGAAAAAACATATGCTAAAACTTACGAACTAGCAAAATCTTGCAACACAGACAAACATTCTCGTGGCGAAAACTTCAAAGCTGTTCGTGAAGAATATAAAGCTAATTTCTCTGAAGAAGAACTAGAAGAAAAAGCAGCTCTTATCGACCGTTACTATCACGATGTAGAAAAAGAAGCTATGCGTCGCGCTATCCTAGACGAAGGCATCCGCTTAGACGGTCGTAAAACAACTGAAATTCGTCCTATCTGGTCAGAAGTAGGTTATCTACCTGGACCTCACGGTTCTTCTATCTTTACCCGTGGTGAAACTCAATCTTTATGTACTGTAACTCTTGGTACAAAACAAGATGAAAAAATCATCGACGAATCTTTAGTTCAAGGTAAAGAACGTTTCTTACTTCACTACAACTTCCCTCCATTCTCAACAGGTGAAGCTCGTGCTCAACGTGGTGTTGGTCGTCGTGAAATTGGTCACGGCAACCTTGCTTGTCGTGCACTTAAAGGTATGATTCCAGAAGACTATCCATACGTAGTACGCGTGGTTTCTGATATTTTAGAATCTAACGGTTCTTCATCTATGGCATCTGTATGTGCTGGTACTCTTGCACTTATGGACGCTGGTGTACAAATCAAGAGACCAGTTTCAGGTATTGCAATGGGTCTTATCTCAGAAAACAAAGGTACAAACTACGCTGTGCTTTCAGACATCCTAGGCGACGAA
>CALDPN010000026.1 GCA_937911235.1 uncultured Bacteroidales bacterium | reverse complement strand
TAGAAGTATTAGCCTCAAAACCTATTACAGAATATTTCAAAACAGAGTATTATATAGACTAAATCTATGGCTATAATTAAAAAAATATTATTACACATACTTCTTGTGGGAATGGGCACCAAATTGTATGGTACAGTAGCAAAATTTGAATTTAATATTTAAAAATACATTTTATTATGGCATTTTTTGACTTATTTAAAAAAAATGATTCTTCATTACCACAAGAATTAGAAAACTTATTAAATATGGTTCTTTCAAAAGGTGAAATAACCGAAAAAGAAAGAGCGGTTTTGTACGCAAAAGCAGAAAAATTTGATATAAGTGTGGCAGAATTGGACATTATCATAGATTTTCGTTTGCAAAAAGAAACTCCAAAGAAAAAAGAAGAACCTGTTATTACAGAAGAAGAAATTGATAAGAAAATATCTGAGTTTAAGTATTCTGCAGAAGATTCTATTGATGAATTGATTAATAAATATATCTCAATTGGCAATTTACGTACCTTGCCAATAAATAAAAATCAGGAAAAGAAAACTCATAATGCTTTATTGGTATTTATCAATAGTATAACATTACCAAAAACAAAAGATGATGTATTAGAACTTATTGTTAGAACAAAACCATATTGTAAAACATCAGTTACATCAGAAGCGGCCAAAACATTTGCCAATGTTGGTATGACTGTAGCTAAATCTGCTTCTTTTGTGGCTAAAGCAGCTACTCTAGGTATTGCTAGTAAGGTTATTAATAAAACAGAAGGCTTAGTTAATAAAGCAATTATGACAGATGATATGGAACTATCTGATGCATGGAAAACGAAACTTTTAGGTCTTATCAAAGAAGCTAAAAGTAAAGAAGATACTGGCTTGTTTTCAAAAACCAATGACTATATTGAAAAACTTAATGACTTCTCAAAAGAGATAAAGAATCTATAAAATAAAAACTATGAGCAAAGAATATTACAAAAAGAAAATCATTGATTTGAGAGCATCTCTTGCCAAAGAAAAAGAGGCTAAAAAGAAAGACAATGCATACTATGCAAACTTAATAAAAGGAGCATCGTCACCAAGTAGTAAAGCAAGCTATCGTAAAAATAAAATAGACAGGGCGGCATCGCACGACCGCAACATTGAATCCTATAAAAGGCAAATTGAAAGTGCAAAAGAAAGCCTAAAGCGTTGCAAGTAATCTTACATTACAATGAAACAATTATTAAAGAAAATCTTTCTGCAAGATAAATTTATTTTATCTGTAATCTTAATAAACGCTATTATTATTTATTTGCAAGTTAGAGGTTTTGAAAACTCTATTGTAAATAGTATAGATGTGCTTTGTACTATCATTTTTATATGTGAAATGGTGGTAAAACTTGCAGAATTTGGTTGGCGTGGCTACTGGAAAGACGGTTGGAACAAACTAGATGGCATCTTGGTTGTTTTGTCTATTCCATCGCTTGTTGCCTTATTTATACCTAATAACATGGCAAGTTTGTCTGTTTTATTAGTGCTAAGGGTGTTGCGCGTATTGCGTATTTTCAGGATGTTACACTTCTTTCCAAACTTTTCAAAAGTAATAAA
Source organism: uncultured Bacteroidales bacterium (assembly GCA_937911235.1). Classification (GTDB taxonomy): domain Bacteria; phylum Bacteroidota; class Bacteroidia; order Bacteroidales; family Paludibacteraceae; genus Enterocola. The sequence goes on along the minus strand of CALDPN010000026.1, from coordinate 7,768 downwards.
AGGCTTTCAAGTGGCACTCAAAGAATCTTATGGTATATGGCTAAGTTTCTTTGTTATTGTTATAGTTTTTGGTTTGCTCAATTGTAGTTTGTTTAGAGAAGCAGACCCAGAACATTTTGAAACTCCTTTGCGCTCCATTTATGCAGTTTTCCAAATTTGCACTGTAGAGGGATGGTATGAAATACCCAATACAATAGCAGAATATTATGGTACATCTACGATATTAGCAGAACTAGTTCGTTTTTATTTCTGTTTACTTTTAATCTTTGGTGGTATCATTGGTATGTCTTTTATAAACTCAATCTTCGTGGATGCCATGGTGGCAGACAACAATGATGAAGTGATGCAAAAACTAGATGAAATGCAGAAGTCTATAGAAGAATTAAAGAAACAATTGAAAGAATGAAATACCAAAAACTTTTAGAAGAATGTAGGAGCTCATGTCTCTACCATACGCCATAACTTATATGGATTGTGCCCAATAATTAACTCTCTCAATCGGCTGCAGCTAATTACTCAAGGTTGCAGCCGATTTTTTTGTAATTCTTAATTTATCCCAAAGATACTTTATTTTACAATAGTCGTAAACGTTTTTACATTTAATTTTCTTATTAGTGTTTAATTTTTTTGGAATTAGGAAAAAATATTCTTAAATTTACAAACGTTTGCATAAAAGGCATTAAATTTTAACGGCATGGACTATTTAAACTTCGATAAAACAGTTTTAACCAACCTTGAAAAGTCACTTACCAAGGAATTGTTGCGCACCAATCGCTCTGGCGCATACAGCAGTAGCACCTTGACAGGTTGTAATACACGCAAATTTCACGGACATTTAGTGATTCCAATTCCAGAAATGGATAGCGACAATCATATTTTATTGTCGTCGCTAGACGAAACAATTATTCAGCACGGAGCGGAATTTAACCTTGGCGTGCACGAATATGAGGGCGGACATTTCAGTCCTAACGGACACAAATACATTCGTGAGTTTAAGTGTGAAGTAATTCCTAGCACTATTTATAGAGTGGGTGGGGTGATTATTTCAAAAGAGCAACTTATGGTGGCAAATGAGTCTAGAGTGATTACAAAATACACACTTTTGCAAGCGCATTCTGCCACAACAATTCGTTTCAAACCATTCCTTGCGTTTCGCAGTGTGCACACGCTTTCTAAAGCAAACGACATGGCAAATGCAGATGCAGGGCAAGCAAAAAAAGGTGCGGCGTACAAACTATATCCTGCCTATCCAAACCTTTATATTCAATTTTCAAAACAACCAAACTATACCCACGCACCAAATTGGTACAATAATATAATGTATGCAAAAGAGCAGGAGCGTGGTTTCCCATATACAGAAGATTTGCTTGTGCCAGGCACTTTTGAAATGCCAATAAAGAAAGGCGAGAGCATTTATGTGTCTGCAGGCATATCAGAAATTAGTCCTACTTCTTTGAAGAAAATTTGGGGAGAAGAACTTGAAAAACGTCATGCTCGTACCGATATGTATCAATGTTTGCGCAATGCTGCTGTGCAATTTCGTCACAAAGAAAACGGCGAAACATACTTGCTAGCAGGTTATCCTTGGTTCAATGTACGTGCACGCGATGAGTTTATTGCAATGGTTGGTTGTACTTTAGGCATTGGCGACAAAGAAGCCTTTGAAACATTGGCAGAAAGTGTAATCAAGGAATTTTCAAACTTCGTTGAAACAGGTAAAACTAATGTTATAAAAGAACTAGACTCTCCAGATGCACTTCTGTGGTTTGTTTGGGCGTTGCAACAATATATTTCTGAATCTTCGACAGGTTCAGAGACCGAAAGGAGAATTGTGCTCGATATTGTAAATTACATTCTTCAAGGCAAACATCCAAATTTAACTCTAGACGACAATGGACTTCTGAAAATAGAAGGCAAAAATGTGCCAATGACATGGATGAATGCCACAGAAGATGGCAAACCTATCACGCCTCGCACAGGATATGTGGTAGAAATTAATGCTCTTTGGTACAATGCTCTTTGTTTGGCTGCTTCGCTATCTGAAAATAGTGAGTTGCAAGCATTTGCAGAAAACGTGTCTAAGTCTTTTGAGCAAACATTCTGGAACGGACTTTACCTTTACGACTACGTAGATGGTGATTATAAAGACGTGGAAGTGCGTCCAAATATGATTTTGGCAGTGTCTATGCCATATTCACCACTTAGCAGACAACAACAAAAATCTGTTCTCGATGTGTGTACACGCGAGCTTCTTACTACCAAAGGTTTGCGTAGTTTAAGTCCTAAAAGTGGTTCATACAGACCAAATTATGTGGGCGGAATGCTAGAGAGAAACCGCAACTATCACAATGGTCCTGTTTGGCCTTGGTTTACAGGAGCGTATGCAGAAAGTTACCTTAAAATACACAAACAAGGTGGCGTAAGTTTCGTAGAACGCCTGCTTATAGGCATGGAAGCCGAAATGAAAAAACTTTGCATAGGCACGCTGTCTGAACTTCACGATGGCAATCCTCCATTTAAAGGACACGGAGCCATGTCTTACGCACCTACAGTAGGTGAAATACTTAGAACATTGGCATTACTAAATAAAGCAACTGAGGCATAAAGTTTTGCAACGAATGCACAAAAAAATGGCATAAAGAAATTATGAAAGCATTAATGTTTGGGTGGGAATTTCCACCGCATATATTAGGAGGTCTTGGCACCGCAAGTTATGGTTTAACTCGTGGTATGGCAGAGCAAAAGGATTTAGAAATCACTTTTGTGATACCAAAACCATACGGCGACGAAGACCAAAGTTTCCTTAAAATAATAGGTGCGTGCAATGTGCCTGTGGTGTGGAAAGAATCTTCTGTAGAAGAAGTGGAGCGCACACTTGGTGGCATTATGAGCCCTGTGGAATATTACCATTATAGAAACAATATAAAATACGACTATCGTAGAATTGGTACAAATAATATAGGTTGCATCGAGTTTTCTGGACGTTATCCAGACAACCTTATTCAAGAAATAGACAACTACGAAGCAGTGGCTGGGGTGTTGGCTCACAGTCTAGATTTTGATGTGATTCACTCACACGACTGGCTAACATATCCTGCTGGTATTTTTGCAAAACAAATTTCTGGCAAGCCACTAGTGATACACGTGCATGCTACAGATTTCGACCGTAGTCGTGGTCAAGTGAACCCAACTGTGTATAGCATTGAAAAACGTGGTATGGATATTGCCGACCATATTATTTGCGTGAGCGACCTTACTCGTCGCACTGTGATAGAAAAATATCATCAAGACCCTGCAAAAGTAACTACAGTGCACAATGCTGTGGACCCAATTCCAAATGTGGAGCAGTTTGTGAAAACTCCTCGTAAAGAAAAATTGGTTACATTCCTTGGCCGTATTACCATGCAAAAAGGTCCTGAATATTTTGTGGAAGCTGCAGCAAAAGTGCTACAAAGAACTAAAAACGTGCGTTTTGTGATGGCTGGTAGCGGTGATATGATGCAGGCTATGATAGACCTTGCTGCAAAACGTGGCATTGCAGATAAAATGCATTTCCCAGGTTTCTTAAGAGGAAAACAAGTAACTCAAATGCTTGCCGATAGCGATGTGTATATGATGCCTTCGGTGTCTGAGCCGTTTGGTATTTCGCCTCTTGAGGCTATGCAAGTGGGCACTCCATCTATTATTTCAAAACAGTCTGGCTGTGCCGAAATTTTAGATCACGCCATTAAAACCGACTATTGGGATATCGATGCCATGGCTGATGCTATTTATGCGATAGTTGAATATCCTTCTATCTACGAAACTCTAAGCCGCGAAGGTCGCGATGAAGTAAATCGCATCACATGGGATAAAGCGGGACTTAAGGTGCGTCATATTTACGACAGAGTCGTAAATAGTTAAAATAATGAGTAGGGACACTGCGTGCAGTGTCCGTAATTCAAAATTGTAGGTAAACAACTAAAACAAACAAAATATGAAAAACATTTGTCTTTATTTCGAGGTTCACATTCCATACATATTAAAACGCTATCGTTTTTTTGAAATTGGAAACGACCACTATTATTACGACGATTTTGCAAATGAAGAAAGAGTAAGATATTTGGCAGAAAATTCTTATTTGCCAGCTAATAAAATTTTATTAGACCTAATTAAAACATTGGGAAAATCTTTCTCGTGCACATTCTCTCTTTCGGGCAGTGCCATCGAGCAACTAGAGCAATACGCACCAGAGGTGATAGATTCTTTTAGGGAACTTGCTGCCACAGGTCAGGTAGAGTTTCTTGCAGAACCATACGGTCACTCAATGGCTTCGCTTTACGACGAAGAAGAGTTTGAACGTCAAGTGCTTAAGCATTCTGCTAAAATGAAAGAGCTTTTTGGTGTGAAACCAACAGCACTGCGCAATACAGACTTTATTTATTCCGATGAAATCGGCGAAAAAGTGGCTTCTATGGGCTATAAAACCATGCTTATGGAAGGTGCAAAACACATTTTAGGATGGAGAAGTCCAAATTATGTATATTCTCACGCATATTTGCCAAAACTTAAACTTCTTGCTCGCAATTTCCTTTGGAGTAATCAAATTACATTCTATTTTTCAGATCCTACATGGAGCGAATATCCACTCACTGCCGACAAATTAATTGATTGGGTGGCAAGCACTCCAGAGGGTGAAAATATTCATAACTTATGGATGAGTTACGACACATTTGGTGCTGTGCAAAAAGACTTTACAGGTATTTTTGAATTCCTAAAAGCACTGCCACAGATAGCTCTAAATAGAGGAATAGGTTTTGTAACTCCTTCTGCACTAGCAAAAGTGGAACCAGTGGCAGCACTCACTGCACCATATCCACTTTCATGGCAAGGAGAGGCAAAAGACCTAAGTATTATGCTTGGAAATCACCTACAAGAAGAAGCTGTAAACAAACTTTATAGCGTTACAGAGCGTGTAAACCTATGTAAAGACAAAAACCTTAAACGCGACTGGTTACATATTCAATGTGCCGATTATTTCCGTTATATGAGTTTTAAAGGAGCGTGGGGTAGCACTTTTGAGTCGCCATACGATGCGTTTATCAACTATATGAATATCTTAGCAGACTTCTTGCTGAGGGTAGAAGCAGAGTATCCAACCACCATTGAAAACGAAGAACTTAATGAACTTCTAAAAACTATTAATTCTCAAGAAAAACTTATTGAAAATCTAGAGAAAGAGATAAAAAAATTAAAAAAGAAGAAAAAAGAGGCTTAAATAGCGAAAAAACGCCCATTTTATCGTAACTTTATGACCAAATTAAAAAAATAAGCATATTTATGTTATCAAAAAAGGACTTAGCACAACTTTCTAAGAAAGGTATATCAGATATAGAATTTGAAACTCAACTTGAAAATTTTCAAAAAGGTTTCCCATATATGAACTTGGCAGGTGCTGCCACAGTGGGAGATGGTATTGTGAAACTTTCTGAAGCTGATGCAAAGGAGTATGCTTCTCTTTTTGATCAAAACTCTAAAGAACTTAGCATGATTAAGTTTGTGCCAGCATCTGGTGCAGCTTCTCGTATGTTTAAGGATTTAATAGACTTAGAGAGCAAATATGATGCCTCTGAAAGCAAAAAAGGCTTTGCTAAAACAGTGAAAACTGTTGAAAAAGTAGAGAAATTTGCTTTCTACAATGATTTGGTAAAACTTTTAGAAGCAGATAAACTTGATATTCACAATCTACTTAACGAGAAAAAATATTCTACCATAGCTTCTTATATTTTGAAAACTCCAGGTCTTGGTTATCAATCAAAACCAAAGGCAATGCTACAATTTCACAAATATAAAGAAGGTTCTCGCACAGCATTTGAAGAGCATTTAGTAGAAGGTGTGCAATATGCAAAAATGCTCGATAACACCGTGCATTTACACTTTACTATTTCGCCAGAGCATAGAGAGCTTTTTGAAAACAAAATAAAAGAAGTGGTGCCAGCACTTGAAGAACTACATGGTGTGAAATTTGATATTCAGTTTTCTGAACAAATGGGCAAAACCGATATGGTGGCTCTAGACAAAAATGGTGAACTAGTGCGCAATGCCGATGGAAGCATACTTTTCCGTCCAGGCGGTCACGGTGCATTAATCGAAAACTTAAATGCTCTAGAAGCAGACCTTATCTTTATTAAAAACATAGACAATGTTACCACAGATGCTCTACGTGGTACAACTTGTTTGTATAAAAAGGCATTGGCAGGTTATCTTCTTTATATTCAAAGTAAAGTTTTTGAATATTTACGTGCATTGGAGGCGCTTTCTGTAAATGAAATAACTCTTTCACAAATAGAAGGTTTTGCAGCCAAAATGCTAAATGTGCGTTTTAGTATGACACACTTTAGCCGCAGTACGCGTGAACGTATTAACTATGTAATTAGAAAGCTAAACAGACCTATTCGTGTGTGTGGTATGGTTCGTAACGAAGGTGAACCTGGCGGTGGCCCATACTGGGTGCGCAACGAATTTGGTCATAAAAACCTACAAATTATAGAGGCATCTCAAATAGATTTTGAAAACCCATTCCAAGTGGAAATGGTGCAAAAATCTTCTCACTTCAATCCTGTAGACCTTGTTTGTGGAGTGAAAACATACAAACGCAACAAGTTTAACCTTAAAAACTATGTTGACAAAAATACTGGTTTCATCTCACAAAAGAAACAAAACGGCATCGACATGACTATTCAAGAGCTTCCAGGTCTTTGGAACGGTTCAATGTCGGACTGGAACACAATCTTCATTGAAGTGCCAATCGAAACCTTCACTCCGGTGAAGACGCTAGATGACTTACTGCGCCGCGAACACCAGTAATAATTAATTTATAGGGTGCTTTCTTCGTTGTTGCTTATGCTCGTAATCCTCATTTAGGTCTACTAAACTCCGGTTAATCGCATTGCGCACGCCTAAAAATCACTCCTCTAAATTAATTATTATAAATAGAGGAAATTAACCCTCGTAAGAGGGTTTTTCTTTATAACCAATTGATAATTAATGAAATTAAATTTTGTAGATTACGGAAATTGTTGTATCTTTGCGACCGCATTCGAGAAATGCAAATGAAGTTTCACTAATTTAATTAATTATTAAAGACTATGGCAACTAAAATTAGATTGCAAAGACACGGCCGTAAGGCTTACGCTTACTACCACATCGTAGTAGCTGACGTGAGAGCGCCACGTGATGGCAGATTTATTGAACGCATCGGTTCTTACAACCCAAACACTAACCCTGCGACAGTAAATGTTAACTTCGAATTAGCTCTTAAATGGGTTAACAATGGTGCACAACCAACTGACACCGTACGTAACATCCTTTCAGGTGAAGGCGTTTACTTAATGAAACACTTAATGACTGGTGTTAAAAAAGGTGCGTTTACTCAAGAAGAAGCTGAAAAGAAATTAGAAGCATGGAAAGCTGAAAAAGCAAAAGCTACTGAAAAAACAGTTAGCAAACTAGCTTCTGAAAAAGTAGCTGCAGCTAAAGAACGTTTAGAAGCTGAAAAAGCTGTAAACAAAGCAAAAGCAGCAGCAGTAGCAGCTAATATGGTACCATGGGCATTAGGAACAGATACAGGTGGAAGTATACGTCAACCAGCTAGTTTATGTGGTGTAGTTGGATTAAAACCAACATATGGATTAGTTTCAAGATATGGATTAGTAGCATTTGCTTCTTCTTTAGACCAAATAGGACCAATAACAAAAGATGTAACTGATTCTGCAATGTTATTAAATGC
>CALDPN010000025.1 GCA_937911235.1 uncultured Bacteroidales bacterium | reverse complement strand
GCAGCAGCTGCAGCAGCAAATATGGGCTCACGCACATTGCTTATTACAATGGACATGAACAAGATTGCCCAAATGAGTTGCAACCCTGCTATTGGTGGTATTGCAAAAGGCCAAATAGTAAGAGAAATTGACGCGCTTGGAGGCTTTACAGGTCTTGTAACCGACAGAAGTTCGCTTCAGTTTAGAATGCTAAACAGATCGAAAGGCCCTGCTATGTGGAGCCCACGTTCTCAATGCGACAGAATCAAGTTTATTCAAAACTGGAGACAAGTGCTAGAGCAAACTCCAAACCTTTATATCTGGCAAGATACCGCTGTGGGATTAATTGTAAAAAACAATACTGTTTGTGGTGTGAAAACTGCATTAAATGTCGATTTCATCGGCAAAAGTGTGGTGCTTACCAACGGTACTTTCCTAAATGGGCTAATGCACATAGGTAAAACCCAACTTGCAGGCGGAAGATGTTCAGAACCAGCTAGTTATGGCTTAACAGAACAACTTAAAGAGCTAGGTTTCACCACGGACCGTATGAAAACTGGTACTCCAGTGAGAATTGACATTAGAAGCGTGGATTTAAGCCTTACCACAGAGCAACCTGGTGAGATTGATTTCCACAAATTCTCATATCTAGACGAACCACTACGTCCGCTTAAACAACTTCCTTGCTTCACCCTAAATACAAACGAGGAAGTACATGAAGTGCTACGCAATGGACTAGCAGATTCACCACTTTATAATGGTCAAATTAAGAGTATCGGTCCTCGCTACTGCCCAAGTATCGAAACCAAAATTGTAACCTTTGGCGAGAAAGATTCTCACCCACTATTCCTAGAACCAGAAGGAGAAAACTCTACAGAATATTACCTAAATGGTTTCTCTTCTTCCCTACCACTAGAAGTGCAATTAAATGCTCTACAAAAAATACCAGCATTTAAAAACATACACATATTCCGTCCGGGATATGCCATTGAATACGACTTCTTCGATCCTACCCAACTACTTCACACCTTAGAAACCAAACTTGTGAAGAATCTATTCTTTGCAGGTCAAATTAATGGTACTACAGGCTATGAAGAAGCAGGTGGTCAAGGTTTGGTAGCAGGTATCAATGCTCACCTTGCAAGCAAAGGAACAGACAGATTTACACTTGGCAGAGACGAAGCATATATAGGTGTGCTTATCGATGACCTTGTAACAAAAGGCGTGGACGAACCATATAGAATGTTTACCTCTCGCGCAGAATATCGTATTCTACTTCGTCAAGACGACGCCGACAAACGCTTAACTCCAAAATCGAGAGCAATAGGCCTAGCCGACGACAGAAGATGGAATCTGCTTCAAGAAAAGATACAATACTGTGATCAGTTAAGCACCGTGCTTCGCGAGGCTTCTGCAAAACCTGAGCAACTAAACGAAGGTCTTCTTGTTATGGGCAGCACAGAGCTAAAACAAAAACAACGCCTTGGCGAAATTCTTCTTCGTCCTGGTGTGGATATAAACTTCCTTGCAGAAAGAGTGCCTGTGCTTAAAAAAGCAATTGATGCTATTCCAAATCGCAAAGAAGAAATCATGGAAGAAGTAGAAATTACATTCAAATATTCTGGCTATATCGACAGAGAAAAACAAATAGCAGAGAAGCTACATCGTCTAGAACACATCAAAATAAAAGGCAAATTTGACTATGCTTCTATTACTGCTATCTCTACAGAAGCACGCCAAAAATTAATTAAACCCGACCCAGAAACCATAGCACAAGCAAGCCGCATCCCAGGTGTATCTCCTAGCGATGTAAACATCCTGCTTGTTATGATGGGAAGATAATAACATTGTTCCACGTGAAACAATCTTCCATTTGTTCCACGTGGAACGTGGAACAAATTTAAAAAATCATAATAATGGAAACCGTAAAACAAAACATTAGAATGGTGGAAGACTTCCCTGAAAAAGGGATAGTTTTCGTGGACCTTACCACTGTATTTAAGAAACACGAGTGCATGAAAAAGATAGAAGATGCACTGTATGAAACCTACAAAAACTCAGGCGTAACCAAGGTTATTGGTATAGAATCTAGAGGTTTTTTCTTCTCTACTATCCTTGCAAATAGAATTGGTGCAGGCTTTGTGCCGCTAAGAAAAAAAGGGAAACTACCTGCTGAAACACTAGAGGTTTCTTACCAAAAAGAATACGGGGTGGATACTATTCAAATCCATAAAGACGCATTAAGCGAAGACGATGTAGTTATTCTTCACGATGATATTCTTGCAACTGGTGGCACCATTCAAGCTGCTATAGAACTTATCAAAAAATTCAACGTAAATAAAATTTATGTCAGTTTCATCGGGGAAATCGACTTCCTAAAAGGTAGAGATAAAATAGATAAAGACATCGACGTAGATGTTTTAATCCACTTCTAAAAACAAATAACTTTGAGCAAAAAAACTCACATAGAAGAAATAGTGAGTACACTCCCACACTCTCCGGGGGTGTATCAATATTTTAACTCCGATGGAGAAATTATCTATGTGGGTAAAGCAAAAGACCTTAAGAAAAGAGTATCCTCTTACTTCAACAAAACAGACAAATCTGTGAAAGTGCAAGCACTTGTGAAGCATATTGCAGATTTGAAATACATTGTTGTAAATACAGAAAACGATGCTCTACTTCTTGAAAACAACCTTATAAAACAATATCAACCACGATACAATATTCTTCTTAAAGACGGCAAAACCTACCCATGGATTTGCATTACAAAAGAAGATTTTCCTCGTATATTTAAAACCAGACTTATTGCCCGTGGAGCCGAGTATTTTGGTCCATACAGTTCGGTTTGGATATTGGATACAATCCTAGATTTAGTAAAGCAAATCTACCCTATTAGAACCTGCCGTTTCCCAATGAACGAGGAAAGCATTAAAAACGGCAAACACAAAGAATGTTTGGAGTATCATATCAAGAACTGTATGGCTCCTTGCGTAGGCTTTCAAACTAAAGAAGAATACCAAAAAATTATCGGTGAAATCAAGGAAATTATAAAGGGAAACAGTAAGTTTATTGCAAGTAAAATCCTTGAAGAAATAAACAAATGTGCTGAGGAGTTAAGGTTTGAAGAAGCGGAAGAATTAAAGCAAAAATACCTTGCCATAATCAACTTCCAAAACAAAACAGTAGTAACTACTGCAACGGACGAAAACCTAGATGTAATGGCGTATGATGTAGACGAAAAATCTGTTTACATCAATATGCTTCAAATAGTAAATGGTAGCATAGTAAAAGGTCTTACTATTGAATACCAAAAGAGAATAGACGAGGCAGACGAAGAGATTTTAGCTTTAGGTTTGCTAGAACTTAGAAGCCGACTTCAGAGCGATTCTAAAGTAATTTTGGTGCCGTTTATGCCAGACATAGAACTAGAAGGTATAAGCCTAAAAGTGCCGATGAAAGGGGACAAAAAGAAGCTTATCGACCTTTCTATGCAAAACGTAAAACAGTATAAACTGGACAAACTAAAACGCAACGAAGAACTAAATATCGAACAAAAATCAACACAGATTTTGTTCACCCTAAAAGAAAAACTTGGACTTAATAAACTGCCTATTCATATAGAATGTTTCGACAACTCAAATATATCTGGAACAGATGCAGTAGCAGCCTGCGTGGTTTTCAAAAAGGCCAAACCAAGCAAAAAAGATTACAGAAAGTATAATATAAAATCTGTAGTTGGTCCAGACGACTATGCTTCTATGCGCGAAGTGGTATATAGAAGATATAGCAGACTAATGGAAGAAGCTCAGCCCCTACCAGACCTTATTATTGCCGACGGTGGAGTTGGTCATATTGAAACAATAAGAAAGGTTGTAGAGGACGAACTAAATTTAAACATACCAATTGCTGGTCTTGCAAAAAACGACAAACACCGTACTCGCGATCTTATCTTCAACGGACAAACAATTAGTATGAAGACTAACGATGCTTGTTTCAATTTTCTTACACAAATTCAAAACGAGGTTCACAGATTTGCAATAGAATTTCACAGAGACAAGAGAAGTAAGTCGCAACTAAAATCTGAACTCGACGAAATACCAGGAATAGGCCCAAATACAAAAGAAAAACTCCTAAAGGAGCTAAAAAGCGTAAAACGCATCCAGAATGCAGAAATTTCTGAACTAGAAAAAATTATCGGAACTCACAGAGCATCAATAGTTTACGAGTATTTTCACACCAACTAAAGCCTCTGAGAATTAAAAAATTTATAAAAACTAACCAGATATACACAAAAAATAGACTGTAAATGAGAGTTTTAATACAAAGAGTAAAACAGGCGAGTGTAAAAGTAGATGAAAAAATTACAGGCGAGATAAAACACGGCTTTCTACTTTTGGTAGGATTTGAAAATGCAGACACCGACGAAGACTTAACTTGGACTGCAAACAAAATTTCGTCGCTTAGAATTTTCGACGACGAAAACGGAGTAATGAACAAATCTATTTTGGAAGTAGACGGAGAAATTCTTTGCGTTAGTCAGTTCACCCTTTTTGCCATGACTAAAAAAGGAAACCGCCCTTCTTACTTCAAAGCAGCAAAAGGTGAAATTTCTGAGCCACTATACAACGAGTTTTGCGAAAAATTAAAATCACTAATTAATAAAGAAATTCAAAAAGGAATTTTTGGTGCAGATATGAAAGTGTCGCTTATCAACGACGGACCTGTTACCATTTGGATCGATTCAAAAAATAAGGAATAAAAGATATGAAAAATTTTAATGAACTTTTTGCCGGTTATAAATTTGACTTAACCGAAGGCATGGTTAAAGAGAACGTAAAAACTCTTATCGACAACCTATACGAAAACACAGACCGCCCAAGTAATATCAAAGACCTTTTTGGTCATATTGAAATTACTTCACTTAGCACAGTGGACAACGAAGAAAAAATCGTTAGCCTTGTAGAAAAAATAAATAAACTAGACGAAGAGTTTCCAGAAATGGAAAAACCTGCAGCTATCTGCGTGTATCCAGCTTGGGTTGAAACTGTAAAAAACACCCTTACAGAAGACATCAATATTGCCACTGTAATTGGCTTCCCTTCTTCACAAACATTCATCGAAGCTAAGGTGGCAGAAACAGGTCTTTCACTTCTAGCTGGTGCCAACGAAATTGATATGGTTATTTCTGTGGGTAAATTCCTTCAAGGCAATTACGAAGAAGTGTTTGAAGAAATTCAAGAAATAAAACTTTCTTGTCGCGATGCTAAACTTAAAGTTATTCTAGAAGCTGGTCTATACCCTACTCCACAAGATTTATATAGAGCTTGTATCCTTGCCATGGAAGCAGGTGCCGACTATATCAAAACCTCTACAGGCAAAGACGCTGTGGCCTCTCTTTACAATGCATACGTTATGTGTAGAGCCATCGTAGACTTCCACGAAAAAACTGGCGTTAAGGTTGGTTTTAAAGCCGCTGGTGGCATTGTTACCACCCAAGATGCACTTTTATACCTAACAATAGTAAAAGGCGTTCTAGGCGAAGAATGGGTAAACACCACCGACTTTAGAATTGGTGCAAGCCGCCTTGCCAACAACATCCTTTCTGCAGTAACAAAAGAAGAAGTAAAATATTTTTAAAATCTAAAAATTACTCCCTTAAATTAAGTTGCTCATCGCAATAATATAGGCTGGTTCGTGGAGTGCGAACCAGCTTTTTTTCTATAAATTTATACTACAACTTACATAGGCAAAATAACTTCTATCTAGTTCTTCAGCCTTTGGAACAATCATTTTAAAGTTTGGAGCAATAGTAATATTTTCATTGATTTTAAATTGAAGTCCTAACACTGCCGACTGTTCATCTTTATAAAGATTCCAATTATTTTTGGAGTATATATCATCAAATCTAAGGTAGAAATCTACAAACTCTGCCATTTTTAGCGAAGCGAAAATAGAGTACCCGTAATAATCTTTTCCCAAAGTGTACGACGAATTCATTGTATGATTTAGTTCCGCACCTAAAGCAAATTTGTCGCATTTATAACCCAAGAAAGCAGCCATATTTATGGTAGAACTTTTATAAATCTCATCACAATCGTTGAGCCCTCCATAAAATTTTAAATGTAATCCTTCAATGGGTATAAACGTAACACCAAGTCTATAGTTTATCATTTTATCACCATCAATAGGCATAATAACAGCATCGGCAGAAACCCATTCTGTAAACTTATACGAAGCCGAAATTCCCGTGTATTCTGTGTAGCCAAAAAGCAACTTCATTACATTACTATGACTCCAAAACTGTTCTTGCGAATTAAACATTGAAGTAGAAATTACACCAGAGCAAACTGTTAGATTTTCTAGATATTCGTTTTCTGAGTCATCAAAATTCCTATCCTCTGCATATAGTTGGATACACACAAATGTGAGTATATCCATTATAAGTAATCTTGTTTTCATAAGCTTTACGATTTAAGTTTGTTATCGTAAAACTATCATGCAAACGTTTCAAAAATATTTCAAAAAAGTGAGTCTTTCGTTAAATTGCAGTTATAAAAGTGTTACAATTTATTAAAACACATAATGTGCCATTCTAACGTAATATGAAAACGATATACATTTGAGAGAAAAATTTAATTATTAACTTAATATGACTACAAAAAAGATATTAGTCGTAGATGATGAGGAAACACTATGCGAGATTTTACAATTTAATTTAGAAAACGAAGGATACGACGTAGATATAGCTTTTAGTGCAGAGGAAGCGCTCAAATTGCAATTAGAGACTTATTCACTTATTATACTTGATATAATGCTAGGAGCAATAAGTGGTATAAAACTAGCTAGAATGCTAAAATCTAACGTTAAAACAGCAGGAATTCACATTATATTTTGCAGTGCTAGAAGTTCGGAAGATGATATGATTTTGGGCCTAGAAATAGGTGCAGATGATTACATTGTAAAACCTTATTCTTTGCGCAATCTTATTGCTCGTGTAAAATGCGTGTTGCGTCGTGAACCTGTACATAACGAACCTATAAATACACTCGTTAAACATAATTTTCTACAAGCAGATGGCCTAAAACTTGACTTAGAATTTAAACGTTGTTTGATAGATGAAAGAGAAGTAAAAATGAGTAGAAAGGAGTTTGAACTTCTTGCTTATCTTATTGTTCATAGAGGCAAAATTTGCTCTCGTGAAGAGATTTTAAGCAAGGTTTGGAAAGACGAGGTTTTTGTTCTTGACAGAACTGTGGATGTAAATATAACACGTGTCCGCTCCAAAATAGGAGTATATGGAGGATGTATTGTAACTCGCTGTGGTTATGGCTACGGCTTCAAAGAGTAAAACAAAAGGCTGGTACGCGGTGAAACGAACCAGCCTATATTTATATAACTTAAACTTACTTTTATACATTAAAGCGGAAATGCATTATATCCCCATCTTGCACCACATACTCCTTACCTTCTACACTCATTTTGCCTGCTTCTTTACAAGCAGCTTCTGAGCCTAGGGCAATGAAGTCTTCATATTTGATTACTTCGGCACGGATAAAGCCTTTTTCAAAGTCGGTGTGGATC
>CALDPN010000024.1 GCA_937911235.1 uncultured Bacteroidales bacterium | reverse complement strand
ACCACGACGATTGGTAAGAGCACTTTCAGTTTTACCACTTACGAAGGATTTCTCGACGGTATTATAGCGAACACCAATATAACGGTAAAATCGATTACCGGAAGTGAGATTCCACGCTTTGCCGATAAATATTATGCGGTTACCGATGCTCTTCGTGAAAAAACCATCACCCTTGGCAAAGTGGAAATGAGGGGGATGAGAAAAATGATTAAAAAGGTTAATAAATGATTGACCGTTTCAGCCTCGTTCCGCCATCGTCCCGGGTTCCGACTTCCCTTAGCTTTACATTACAAAGATACTAAAAATCAACGACATACGCAAATTTTTAAACGATTATTTTTGCTGTTTTTGGAGGTGTAGGGATAGGTTCCAAAAACGCCCAAATAGCAGTGCTAAAAGGGCGTAATAGGTAGTCTAAAACGGCGTTTTGGATAGGCTAAACCATAAGGTTATACGTTCTTGTAATATGTTCCAGACTTATCACCTTTGCGTGTGATGTTATAGTCAACATATTCGCCCAGCCATCTTCTAACAGAATTGTAGTTCTTATTGTTTGACTTACACCATTGTCTAACGTCGTTTGTAGTAAAATACTCAGGCATGTCTTCTATCAGTCTTGTCTGGTCTGCATTGAGCTTGTATTGCTCCATCAGTATGCTCGTTGAGGTCAGAGTGTGCATTCTGCTAAATACATGCAACGTGTGTCTGGTCATTTGCAGAATAATGGTCTTAGCAATCTTGTAGTCTTCCCATTTGCAAAGCAGCGACTGTGTGCTGTCGTCGAAAATGAATTTCTTGTCTGGCGCTTCCTGATATGCTCTCATCACGCTTAGTGTCATGGCCAATTTAAAGAACATTAGGAATATTCTGAACATGAACTCGGCGATTGATATGCCATATAGTTCCGTGTTTTCGTAAAACACTTCTGAAAGTGTCTTATTGAAATCTTCTTTCATTTCTGGCGTTAATAAGAACTGAATTTGCCTATCGCCCAGCCGTTGCATTTCTTTGTAGAGGTCGTAAACTACAGTATTGCCAATTTCTCTGAATATTTCGCTCAGCATAACATCATCATCAGCGAACACATCTTCTGGTTTTATATTATCGGCAGGCAGTTGCTGTATTAGCAAGCGCGAGATAAGTCCAGTGCTGATGTACTTCTTGAAGAGTTCTTCTGCGATTTCAGGCGGGCATGTAAGTGCTAAGGCCAACTTCACATTTTTTATGCGTATGCTTGTATGGTCTTTAAGCACATCTTTTTTAGCGGGTTCGTTCTGAAAAGAATATAGCAGGATTTCGACCCAATCGCCGTAAGTGTTTTTCAGTGCTTCTTGCAGAACCTGTCCTTCGGTTGCTCTGATGATACCCAAGCCATTGTTTGTATGAAGCTGCTGGTACAATGCAGCCGAAGTTGTCTTTGGGGCAATGTCAAATCTTTTTTCCAAAGGTTCTTCTGGTCTTTGACCTCTAAGTTCTCTGTCCTTTTTAGTCTTGCCCATCTGAATCCAGTCGTCATTATCTTTGTCCCACTTTTTGTGAAGAGCCAGATATTCTTCATGAAGTTCGTCGTCAATCCTTTCTGTCAGCAGATAGGTGTCTTTCACTGCACCTTTTCTAGCAATGGCTGGCGGGCAGTATTGCAATAACAGCAGGTTGGGATATACAGGTTGTCTCTTGTAAACACCGTAAACGTTGCTGCTTATTATAGCCCCAATCTGCACTAGTGAAGGCAGTATTATCTTGTCTCGATGACCAGCACCATTTTCGCACTCTACAATAGGTCTGAACCATTCAACCCAATCCTCCAATGGTATCTTATCGGAAAACGTAGCAGAGAATGTAGAAATGCCTTTCTGCGCATTTTGCGCAAGTCCTTCTGTATATTGCGTAGTTATGTTTTCTGTATTATTTGCATATATATCATTGTAATACAATGAGTTGCATGATATATTGCTATTATTTTGCAATACATAGTTTTGCGGGATGCTTGCGCATTTTGCGCAAAGTCTGTCACGATTTTCCTTCCAAACCTCCTTGCTGAGATTGCTCAAGTCTATGCCACCTTTGTCTCTTAAATTACCAAAGAAAGACTTTATAGTGACTTCGCCTCTGCCCTTGCTTTTATTTGTTTCGAACTTACGTTCTGCAAACGCTTCGTCATATTTTGAGCTTAGACTGCTTAGTTCGTGGAAATACAGCTTTGCCTCTTCTTCTGGAAATGCATTAAGCAGTGCCCATATCATGGTGTACCAATCGTCATACTCCCATGTCGGGTCGCATCCTGCTTGTCTAGCCCATTGCAAAGCCTTTTGCACGCATAGGCGGTTATACTCCAATTCGTCTATCTGATTATTCCATTCGTTAGGCTGTTGTTCTGCATACTTTATCGTTTGCTTCTCCTCCTTTCCCCAGTCATACCAATAATCCACGTCAAACGTTTGTGTTTGCTGTTCGTGGAAATTCGGATTATAGTAACAGTTGGGGTCGTAGGGCAGCAGATGTAGGTGCGGCAAGTCCTTGCATTTAGTATCGGCAGTAAGTCCGTAGCTCACCTTCAGGTAGTTGCATATAGCCATATAAATGCGCGTGTGCATCTGGTTTATATCATTCACGGTTGGACTGTAAATGCCACGTTTGCGCAACTCGCCATAAATATCGTGCCATACGCACCACTTCAGCCCTCTGCCTGTGGGGCTTACAAATATGAGTACAGTTTTCAGCAATGGGTCGGTTATCATTAATTCACGAACCTGGCGAAGCCTCTCTTCCTGTGATTCGATGCTAGGATAGTCAGTATCCAGATCGTCGGTGTCAATCATAAACAATCCTGTGTGCCTTATAAGATATTCCGTTTTTCTATAACCGCCGATGAAGCTGAATGGAATACCCTTGAAATGGTCGCACTTGTAGTCATTACATTCTATTTTGGCTTTGTTGTATTTTGATTGATAGTCAGGCGAATCTTTGCTCGGCAGACCCGCTAAAAGGTAGTTTCTAAGCTTCCTAAGACCATAGGTAGAAACCTCAGCGTCTTCGTTGGATATGATATACTCATTGACTCAGTTTAATGTGACCAGTTTGCAGGCAATAGTGCCTACGTCTGCGGTGTTTGACTTTAATGCTTTACTAGCCTTTTCATTTTCCCTTGCCTGCTTTCTTCTATTTTGTCTTGTGTCGATAACAGGCAAAACAGGCTGTGACAAAGGATAGTCTAAAAGCACTTCGCCAGTCGGTTCTTCGGTATCAGACTTGGTTACGTCTTTAGATGGTTGACAAACTAGTTGCTTTATAATCAATTTGTCAAAGTTCTTGATGATTTCTTCTGCCATTTTGTCGGCAAAGAATTCGCTTGTAATTTCTACAAAATTCTTTTTCATTAAATAAATAAATTATGTTTATTAATATGTCGCAATTGTTCATTGCGCAATACTCCGAAGAGTGTGTTTTTTCGTTTACTTGCTTGTTGCAAGTGGAAAGGTTTTCTCCTCCCCAATCCCTTATCGCCTCTCGCGAATCGGGAGTGTTAATTATATTTAACATGGTTCAAAATTATGGAGAAAGATTTATACCACCAAATTATTTTATCGAAAGTTATTGCACACCCAGAACGCTTTTTAGGGTTAATATATATAATATATATAAAGTGTTATTAAAGTATATATATATTAAAAAATTTTCGCTGAAAATCAATATTTTCGGTCAATCGTGTCGTTTTTTCAAAAAAACAAGTTTTTTGATGAATAATGCTTGTTAAAAGATTATGAAAAAGTACGTGTATTTCGGAGTAGAAAAGATAGGATTTAGATATCTTAATCTGAATAATGTAAATTTAATTTTAATATAAAAATCATTATTTCTCATTCAACACTTGGTCTTTTCACTGAAATAATATAATTTTGTATTGAAAACCTTTTATGAGGTAAATTAACATCAAAGTATAATAATCAAAAAACCAATTGCCTATGGCATAAACAACAAGCGTTGATACGTACATTTTAAGATATTTTGGAAAAGCGTTTTAGCTTTATTCTGCTGCTCGGAAAGTTTGGCGACTTAAAAAAGACAGAAAAGAATAATAGTTGGAATGCTCATGCTGGATAGGCGTGGGCTTTTAGTTATGTTCATCTGTCGGGTAACGCCAAACACCTCTGAGCGGGAATACACTGAAAGTTCCGCGCTTTTTTATGTGCGTACCAAAAAATTATTAAGGAACGACGGAGGAACCTGAAAAGCCGTGAAAAGAGTAGGGAAAGCATAATAATATAGAAATCAATGAAAAGATATTTTCATATAATTAACTTTATCCTATTGTCATTTATTACTTCTGGCATATTATCTTGTAGTAGTGATGAAGAAGAAATTCCATTGCCAATACTAGAAATAGATTATAATAGAGAAATCATTACGTTTACAGCACAAGCTTTGGACAATGAAGATGTAACTATTAATGTGCAAACAAATCAAGATACTTGGAATGTTGTATGCGATAAGGCTTGGTGTAAAGTAACAAAGCATAATGGTTATTTTGTTGTAAGTGCAGATGAATGTAAATCATCTACCCCAAATCCCGATGCGACAATAATGATAACAGCAGGTGAGGCTACTCCTATTAAGATAAAGGTAGTTCAAGAAGGACTTTTCTTGAATTGCACTCCGCTTAATGATTGGAGCTTCACTGAAGAAGGTGGTCTTAAAACATTGGAAATATCATGTAATTCTAAATGGAAGATTACATCAAATAAAGATTGGGTTAAAATAGATAAGTTAAGTGGTGATGGATATGACAACGTTAAAGTAGAAGTACTTCAAAGTAATGAAGCTAATGTAACTGAGGCAAAATTAATTATTACTTGTGGTGATATTGTACAAGAAATTAATATAAAAAGGGACTATAAGCATAAAGTATATAACATCGGAGATTATTACCCAGATGCAAAAAATCCACTAGGTGTCGTTTTCCATTTAACAAACAATGGCAAAAATGGTCTTGTCGTTTCTCTTAATCAATTTTCAAGCTATTATAGTTCTGAATATTATCCATTAGATGCAACTTATGCTGATGGAAAGATAAATACAAATAAGATGATAGAAAGAGGGATAAACTTATATCCAGCGGCGAATCGTTGTTTGCAGCAAGGCAATGATTGGTTTTTACCTTCAAGAGTAGAATTGGCAATACTGTTTGGTGTTTCACAAGACATTAATGATTTTATCGTTAAAGCTGGTGGGGAAAAAATAGGATATTCTTTGATGTCGTCAAATGAAGCAACTCTATCATCTTATGTATGTGTATTAAGTGACACAACTACAAAAAACTTGGATAAAAAGACTTCAACGGCAGCCCGAGCAATTTTGGCTTTTTAATAATATTTTTTAAAATTTTATAACACTAATATTATGGAAGTTTTATTTATTTTATTCTTTTTATATTGTGTTATACAGTATATTACAGGACATGGTAAAATGTAACTTTATCACCCCCATCTTCAAACACGAGGATGGGGATTTTTATCTAATCATAAATCTAAATTTTCTTCGTGTAAATTTGTGTAATTAGTGGTTGATACAAAAAAGACGCACCACATAGTGTGACACGTCTCTACATTAATATAAATCCCGCAGAAACTATTAACGTTGGAAATACCATCTTCTGAATAGAGTAGGAGGGTGGGGCTTTTTTAGAATTTTAAAATTGAAAATCACTTTTGTCTCTTTGTTTTAAAGAACTATGTCTTTATGTCATTGCT
>CALDPN010000023.1 GCA_937911235.1 uncultured Bacteroidales bacterium | reverse complement strand
AGTGTCTTCGTCAATTGGCTTACAAATATCATCGCACAAAAGAAGATGCCCCTAACGAAAAATATGTTCCACAAGCCCAGCTAAAACGTCATGCTGATTATGGATTTGATACTGAAAACCATATCATTGAGTGGCTAAGAATAGCTGGGTTTGAGATTCTTGATAGAGATGATAACGGACAACAAGTAGGGTATAAATCAGCTTTTGATGGTAAGCAATATCATTTTGCTGGGGAACTTGATGGTGTGATAATCCGCAGTCCAATTGCAGATATTCCGCAAAATGTAAATCTTGAATGTAAAAAAGCTACTCGTGATAAATTTGAAAAATTCGTAAAACATGGCGTTGAAAAAACTTCATCAGAATATTTTGCACAAATGCAATTGGGTATGGCATATACAAACAGAACGCATTGTTTGTTTGTTATGGTCTGTCTAGATAGTATGGAAATATATTATGAGCTGGTTCCATTTAATTTAGATAAAGCTCAAGAATTGAGTGACAAATGTGTGAAAGTAATGTCTACACAAGCACCAGAAGAAATGCCTAGAATAGGCTATGGTGCAGATGACTTTCGATGCATGTTTTGTCCCTACAAGACAACTTGTTGGGAGTTAAAAGATAATATTTTATCTGTTAGCCCTGTAAAAGACCTCTTGTAGATAGTATATTATACTTTACGTTACGTTTGTGTAATGTAAAACATGTTTTACATAAAAAGGATTACATCAATGGCTTACCAGAAAGTAGTAATAAATGATGCAACTTTATATTGTGGAGATATGACAGAAGTCATAAAAGACCTGCAACCTGTAGACCTAATAGCTACAGACAATCCTTACCCACTTACAGCAGGCGGCAAAAACACAGGACAAATGAAAGGGATATTTAATCCCAAAGTATATAATAACAACGGTCACATTTGCAGATGTGATATTCAATTGGAAGATTGGTTGCCTCTCTGTTATAATATTCTTAAACCTGAGAGGACGAGGATACTCATGCTTATTTTTTTGCCAATTCAAAAGCCGTATTTGATTTGTATCAATTCGCCATTAAAGCAGGTTTTGATTACCATAATATTTTGCCTTGGGATAAAGGTAATAAGTTACCTAATCGTTGGTATATGAATTGTTATGAGTTTGTTTTGCTGTTTAAAAAAGGAAAGGCTAAAGCAATACATAATTGTGGCGACTCACAAAAACTTGACTTTCCCAACCCTCGTAATAAAGACCACCCCACTCAAAAACCAGTAAGTTTGTTTTATGAATTAGTTTCAAATTCTTCTAATCCCAATGATGTTGT
Organism: uncultured Bacteroidales bacterium; assembly: GCA_937911235.1. Classification (GTDB taxonomy): domain Bacteria; phylum Bacteroidota; class Bacteroidia; order Bacteroidales; family Paludibacteraceae; genus Enterocola. The sequence goes on along the minus strand of CALDPN010000023.1, from coordinate 3,040 downwards.
TTTAGACCCGTTTATGGGGACTGGTGCTTGTGCTTTAGCTAGTTTGGAACTGGGACGAAAATTTATAGGAATTGAAATAGAAGAAGAGCATTTTGAAAAAGCTGTTAATAAGGTAAAAAACTTCTATGCAAATGTTTCTTAAAGAGTAAACTTGTTTTGGATTAAAGATTGAAAGAATTTCAATAATCGTGAGGCACAATAAATGAATTTTAATTTTCCTGCTCCTAAAATATCAAATTTTGGAGAAACTGTACAGCTCTTACAAGCCTTACATTTGAAGAAAGCGAAACGCCGCTTGAAATCAGTGATAGATTTCTCTGACGTTGCTTTGCCTGAGTTTAAGGAAGATGACTATACAACGTATAATGAAGCCTCAGGAATAGATATTAATCAAGCTGATATTTTAACATATCTTGATGTTGTTTTTGGATACAGTGAATACCATTCAGATATTGAGCCACGCTATGTAGCTTGGCGTTCATTTCCGGAAAAAACAGAAGACAAAGGTAATGAAGATAAAAGGCCTGTTGTTAAGTTTGCTCCGCTCCAAGCTGATTATGAACGCAATATTGTTTTGTGGTCAAAATGGGCTGCAGAAAACAATTATTCATCATATGTTATTCCTTGCACCACAAAAGTAACAGGCGGTAAAGAAGAAGATATCCTTGAAACAGGTGTTATTGTTGTTGATATAGATAATGGTGATATTGGTAAAAAACTAGCCCATTTAAAAAAATATCTTGGACAACCGACTCTTATTATCAGTTCTGGTGGTATAACTGCAAATGGCGATAAAAAACTTCATCTGTATTATCGTTTGACAGAGTTTGTTTCCGATTTAAATAAAGTTATAAAAGCAAGACATGAAATAGCTTACAAGGTAGGAGCTGACGATTCCTTTAAGCGTATAACTCAACCTATTCGTGTGGCAGGTTCTATCCATCAAAAAAAAGAACCTAGATTGGTACAAATAGAGGCACACAACATTGTTGAATACGATTTGGATACATTCCTTACCGCTATTGAAGAAATGCCAATTCTTGAGGGAGAAGCTGCAGATTTTAAAGATGTTGAGACACAATCAACATTTACTCGCTCAATGGATGAAATATTAGTTGAAGGAGCTTCTGCTGGAGCTGATGGAGAATATACTCGTTATTCTACACTTTCTCGTTTATTTGGACACTATATAAGACTTGCTCATGACGGTAAAATATCAATGGAAGATATGTGGAATGATGTGTTGTCATACAACGCCACAAAAATAAGTCCTCCTTGGCCAGAAGCACAGTTGAAATATAATCTAGAGCGATTGTGGAAAGAGCATTGTGATAAGTATGGCAATCCTCGTAAATTTATTGCCCCAACACAGCAACAAGAGGGTTTTAGGTTTTTCTCTTATAAGCAAGTTTATAATGACCCTACACCAAGACCAGCGGATTTAATAGCTGATTATTTATTAGCACCTAGAGGATTTTTGTTAATTTCTGGCCCACCAAAGTCCATGAAGTCATTACTACTGCAAAACATGTTAACCAATGTAGCATTAGGCAAACCTTTTTTGGAAGACTTTGTTCCGGCTCGTCCTTTGAAAGTGTTATATATTCAAGCTGAGATTTCATATTGGGCATTACGTGACCGTATGCAAGCAAAAAATTATACTGATGAAGAACTTGATTTGTTAGATAAAAACTTTGTTATCTCAGACCGTTTCCGTTGGAAGTTGGATAACGAAGGGATTGATAAGATTTGTAGAGAGTTTCATAATATTTATAATGATGATAACAAGCCAGACTTAATTTGTGTTGACCCGATGGCAAACATTATTGATGGCGATGAAAACGATAATAATGAGGTTATGTCTTTCTTGCGTGATAATCTGGAACAACTTAGACAGTACCTTAATCCGGATGCAGGTATTGTGCTGGTTCATCACTCAACAAAATCATCTTATGAAGATATATCTAAATCTCCATTTACTTCAGGTATTCGTGGAGCATCTTGCTTACAAGGTTATTATTCTTCTTGTATTGTGATAGCAAGAGAATCTCCTAAACACCATGAACGACATGTATGGTTTGATTTTCGTGACGGACCCTGTCCTGATGAAATGGTCATTGATTATGTTGATGGTGATTTTAAAATGCACGAAGACATACAAGTAACTCTTAATCAAGAAGAAGTAAAGAAAAAAATACGCCCTAAAAACATAGATATAGAAAACATATTACTAAATGGTTCTTATGCTAATACATTTTATACACTAGAATCTATCAAGCCAGTTATGGCTGAACTAGGATTTAAATGTATAGACGCTGAAATAAAAGCCTTATTGCAATCAGGAACTTTATATCTATTTGATAAAACACAGTTAGGCGAACATCCAAGAGGGATGAATAGAAAAAATTCATATTTATGGACATATGGTATGGTTGACCCAAGTTCACGAACAGAAGTCATACAAGATGATGGAACAACTGATACTAAATGGACATTAATTAAACCTACGCATTATATGCGAGACGATTCTGCTACCATTGACCACTTGTCAGAAGGAATGATAGCTAATTTAATGAGTAAAGGCGAAACAGTATAAAGGAGAAGATTATGTTAAAAGTTAAAGCCTCAGTATTAAAAGAAAGTCTTAATCAACTTTCTGTTATTTATAAACCTACAACTATAGTCCCTCAAGACGTTTATTGCTTGTTTGAATCAGATGGGGATAAACTAAAGATTCGATATGCGAATGCTGAATCAGAAATGATTGTATGGGTATCAGATGTTGAGATAGATGCTCCGTTCAATGGATTAGTACATTATAGTAAATTGCGAACATCTATTGGACTAATGAATGGAGATGTTAAGTTTTCATTCACAGATTCAAGAGTTACACTTTCTGATGGTTCAAAAACATCACGCATAACCCTTCCAGATATGTCAAAAATGATGTATTATAATGAACATGTATTACCTACCGGTACAACAGTAACTGTTGATGGAACAGAATTTATCACTGGTTTGAATGCGGTTAAAGATTGTG
>CALDPN010000022.1 GCA_937911235.1 uncultured Bacteroidales bacterium | reverse complement strand
GAAGACCTAATCCACCAGCTGGTGTAACTAAAGGAATACCGTAACCTGTTAATATTCTAGCAAATTCACTAATAAATTCAGGTCCATGAGAAATCATATCCATATCAGTAGCTTCTTCTAAACCAACAGCAACAGCTTCCATTTCTCTTGTTGACATCCCACCATAAGTTAAGAACCCTTCATAAATAGGGATTAAAACCTTCATCTTATCGAATAAAGCTTTATCATCAACTACAATTCCTCCACCTTTGGCACTACCAAGTTTACGAGCAGAGAAGTAGATAATATCCATTGCGTTAGCAATTTTTAAAGTAATGTCTTCGATAGACATATCTTTAGCAGCTTCTTCACGCACTTTGATAAAGTATAAGTTGTCTTGTAGAAGAGATGCGTCAAGCACTGTCATGATACCGTTTTGTTTACAGATATCAGCTACAGCTAGCATATTTTCCATAGAAAGTGGTTGACCACCTACAAGGTTTGTTCCAGCCTCGATACGAACAAATGCTACATTCTCAGCACCAAGAGTTGCAATACGTTCACGAAGAAGATCTAGGTCGAAGTTACCTTTAAATGGGCTTAAATCGTGTGGATCAAGACCTTCTTTTACGATAAGTTCTTCTACAGTACCACCAAGACGTGTAATGTGAGCTTTGGTTGTGGTAAAGTGGAAGTTCATAAGAACAGTTTGACCTGGTTTAACAAATGCTTCTGCTAGGATATTTTCGCAAGCACGACCTTGGTGAGCAGGTAGGAAGTATTTAGTATTAAACATTTTGCCTACTTGTTCAGAAAGACGGTTGAAAGTTTCAGAACCAGCGTAGCTATCGTCAGCAATAAGCATAGCAGCTTGTTGTCTGTCAGACATAGCGTTCACACCAGAGTCTGTTAGCATATCCATAAAGATATCTCTATTTTGAAGAAGGAAGGTATTGTTACCTGCTTCGTTCATAAATTTTAAACGATCTTCTACTTTTGGTAAGTTTAGTTTTTGTACAATACGCACTTTGTGCATCTCTAACGGCATTTTTTCACCGTATGCCAGTTTAATTTCTGTGCTCATAATATTTATATTTTAATTTTTTAATTTCGCTATTGATTCTTCCAATACCGCTATTTTACCTTCGGCATCAGCTTTTTTCTTACGTTCGTTCTCTACAATTTCTGGTTTAGCATTTGCCACAAAACGTTCGTTAGAAAGTTTTGCGTTCACGCCTTTAAGGAAACCTTGAAGATAAACAATTTCTTTTTCCATCTTCGCAATTTCTTCTTCTACGTTGATTCTGCCTTCCATCTTCACTGCATATTCTACCGCACCTACTAGGAAACCAGCTGCTGTAGCGTCTTTTTCTTCTACTTTTTCTACAGAAGAAAGATTTGCCATTTTCACAATAAGAGCATCTAAGCTACCGTCGTGAGCACCTACAATTTGTAGGTTAAGTGCATCTTTATTTGGAATATTTTTTTGAAGACGAATAGTACGAATACCAGAAACTACTTCTTTAGTTTTTTCAAATTTTGCAAGAAGTTCTTTATTTACTTCTTTAATTGCAGGCATTTGTTCTACCATAATACTTTCACCTGCTTTGCGGTCTGCAAGTGCTTGCCACAATTCTTCTGTGATAAATGGCATAAATGGGTGAAGAAGTCTTAATAAAGAATCGAAGTAAGAAACAGTCGCTTCGTATGTAACTGCATCTATAGCTTTCATATATTCTGGTTTAACCATTTCTAAGTACCAAGCAGAGAATTCGTCCCAGAATAGTTTATACACAGCCATAAGAGCTTCTGACAAACGATATTTTTTGAATAAGTCGTCGATTTCAGCTACTGTTTCTGCAAGTTTTGCATCGAACCATTCCACTGCAAGACGTGCAGATTCTGGTTGTTCTATAGTAGAATCTACTTTCCAACCTTTAACAAGACGGAAAGCATTCCAAATTTTATTATTGAAGTTACGACCTTGTTCGCATAGAGCTTCGTCGAATAGAATATCATTACCAGCAGGAGCTGCAAGCATCATACCCATACGCACACCGTCTGCACCAAATTTCTCAATTAGTTCTAGTGGGTCTGGAGAGTTGCCTAATGATTTACTCATTTTTCTACCAATCTTGTCACGAACAATACCTGTGAAATACACATTTTTAAATGGCATTGCACCTTTATATTCGTAGCCAGCCATAATCATACGTGCCACCCAGAAGAAGATAATATCTGGACCAGTCACTAGGTCGGCTGTTGGATAGTAATAATTGATTTCTTCATTATCTGGATTATTAATACCATCAAATAAAGAGATTGGCCATAACCAAGAAGAGAACCATGTATCAAGGCAGTCCTCGTCTTGACGTAGGTCTTCTATTGTAAGATTTTCGTTTCCTGTTTTCTTTTTAGCCTCAGCTAATGCTTTTTCTGCAGTTTCTGCTACCACAAAACCACCTTCTGGAAGGAAGTATGCTGGAATGCGATGACCCCACCAAAGCTGACGGCTAATACACCAATCTTTGATATTTTCCATCCAGTGACGATAAGTATTTTTATACTTAGCAGGATAGAACATAATATCGTCGTTCATTACTGGTTCCAAAGCAATCTTAGCAAGGTGTTCCATTTTCAAGAACCATTGCATAGAAAGTTTTGGTTCGATAGGCACATTGGTACGTTCAGAGCAACCTACCTTGTTTGTATATGCCTCTACTTTTTCTAGAAGACCTGCTGCTTCTAAGTCTTTTTCTATTTGGTTACGAACATCAAAACGATCCATACCAACATAAAGACCAGCAGCCTCAGAAATAGTACCATTGTCGTTGAAAATATCAATTGAAGGAAGATTGTATTTCTCACCTAACATGTAGTCATTTACGTCGTGCGCAGGAGTTACTTTTAAACAACCTGTACCAAACTCGATATCCACATATTCATCTTCTATCACAGGAATAACACGATTTACAAGTGGAACGATTACTTTTTTACCTTTTAGGTGAGTGTTTTTAGGGTCGTTAGGGTTAATACACATAGCGGTGTCACCCATAATAGTTTCTGGACGAGTAGTAGCAACCACTGCGTAACCATCTTCACCCTCAATCATATAACGTAGGTAATATAGTTTACCTTGTTGTTCTTTGTAGATAACTTCTTCGTCAGAAAGTGCTGTAAGCGCCTTTGGGTCCCAGTTTACCATACGCACACCGCGGTAAATTAGACCTTTATTGTAAAGGTCGCAGAAAACTTTTAGCACACTCTCGCTTCTAAGGTCGTCCATAGTAAATGCAGTACGAGACCAATCACAAGAAGCACCAAGTTTTCTTAATTGTTTAAGAATAATGCCGCCGTGTTCGTCTGTCCATTCCCAAGCGTGTTTCAAGAATTCTTCACGAGTAAGGTCTGTTTTTGCAATGCCTTGAGAAGCCAAACGACCTACCACTTTTGCTTCTGTAGCAATAGAAGCATGGTCTGTACCAGGTACCCAACAAGCATTTTTGCCTGTCATTCTAGCACGACGCACAAGAATATCTTGAATAGTGTTGTTTAACATGTGACCCATATGAAGCACACCTGTCACGTTTGGTGGAGGTATAACCACTGTATATGGTTCACGAGCATCTGGTTTAGACTCAAAAAGTTTGTTGTCTAACCAATATTCATACCACTTCTGCTCTATCTCAGCAGGACTATATTTACTATTTAATTCCATACTTTTTTACTACTCCCTTAAAATTTTGCAAATTTATAAAAAAGTTATGGATAAATGAATTAAAAGAGGAAAAATATTAAA
>CALDPN010000021.1 GCA_937911235.1 uncultured Bacteroidales bacterium | reverse complement strand
GTGTAAAAAGAGTTATAGAAATTTTGTTTATATAAATTATTTTATTACCTTTGCAGTCCAAAATGAGTAAAATTTAAAATAATATAGAATATGAAAAAAGGTATTCACCCAGAAAATTATCGTCCTGTAGTATTTAAAGACATGTCTAATGGTGATATGTTCTTATCTCGTTCTACAGCTGCCTCTAAAGAAACTGTTGAGTTTGAAGGCGAAACTTATCCAGTAATCAAGTTAGATATTTCTAGCAGTTCTCACCCATTCTACACAGGTAAATCTACCCTTGTGGATACTGCTGGTCGTGTTGATAAATTCAACTCTCGTTACAAAAGAAATAAATAATCTAAGATTATACGACAAAAAAAGAGACTCACTAGTGGGTCTCTTTTTTTGTGACATTATGCACAATTCGTGCAGCCATATAAAAAAAGGACACAGCACGCTGTGTCCCTACATTTTATAATAATGCGATAAATTTATTCAATAAAATTGGTTTTATAACAACGCTTTGATTTTATCTTCTAGTACTGCTTTTGGCACTGCACCTACTTGTTTATCAACCATTTCGCCATCTTTAAAGAAGATGATAGTTGGAACTGAGCGGATAGCATATTTTTCTGCTAAATCGTTGTTTTCTTCTACGTCCACTTTACCAATTAAAGCCCTACCTTCGTATTCTGCTGATAGTTCGTCGATAGAAGGGCCCATTGCTTTACAAGGACCACACCATGTAGCCCAGAAATCTGCTACTACTACTTTATTTGAGCTAAGTAGCTCGTCAAAGTTTGCATCTGTAAATTCTTTTGCCATAATAATTTTTATTTAGTTAATTGAATAATATATTTTTTCTGATTTTGATTTCTTATCATCTATCATTTTAGAAGAATCATCATCGTCGTTGTCGTCTTGAGAGACTTCGTCTTCATCGTCATCGTCAGATTCTTGTGAATATGCATCTAAAATTCCCAATAATTCGTTGCAAGCACGAATAGAGGCAGACGACTTAGACTCTATCTGAATACCCAAATCTACATCGTAAATTTCAACATACAAATCTACTAAATCTTTATCATTTTCGGAAGTAGTATCAGAAATATATTGTGAAATTTCTTCTGTTAAATCTGGAGTTACCATTGATAGTGGTATCTTAATGGTAAACTTACTCATTGAAGCACCTTTTAAGTTTTCTAGAAGTTCAATTTTATTTACAGAAACATCTAGTTCGTCTATATCTACATTCAAATCTGGTAGCGTACCTCTTTTTCTTTTTGCTCTTTCGCTTTTTGCCTTCCAGTGATAGTCTAAAACAGCATAAACCATAAGATAAGCATTTTCTACCAAAAGATTTGCATAGGTTTTAAATGCTTCACCACCCAAATGAAATGTATGAGTACCTGAATAGTCTTCTATTTCAAATCGAGCAAACGGCTTATTGGTTTTGCTTGTGCCTATCATATAAGACTTCACAATACCTGCCACAGCCACAGTTCCACCTATTTGTACTCGCTCAGAGAAAGTCTTCAAATCGGTTAGCTCCTGCAATTTGGTATTACAAAGCACACGCATAAGCACTTTATACTCATCTAATGGGTGTGCCGAAAGATAAATACCGATAAGCTCTTTTTCTTTGTTAAGTTTTTCTATAACAGACCAGTTTTCCACCTTTGGAGGTACAGGACGTTGCACCTGAACCTCTTCCATATCTCCAAACAAAGACATGGTTTGGTTCATCTTGTCCATCTGATATTTAGTAGCAAAACGAGTTAATACTTCTAAGAATGTACCTCCTTTATCTTTATCAACAGGTGCAAAATATTGCTCACGAGTAATACCACCTAAATCATCCAACGCACCACTAAGCACCAAGTTTTCCATCACCTTGCGGTTGCATTGGCTTTGGTTTATTCTTTCAAAGAAATCGAAGGCAGATTTGTATTCACCATTTTGTCTTCTTTCGTTGATAATGCTTTCCACAGCACCTTCGCCTACACCTTTAATACCACCTAAACCAAAGCGAATATTACCTTCTTTATCGGCACTAAAGTGAAGTTCACTTTTGTTTACATCTGGGCCAAACACCTTGATACCCATCTTCTTACACTCTGCCATAAAGGTTGTTACCTTGGTAATATCATCTTTATTTTGTGTAAGTAGCGACGCCATAAACTCAGATGGATAGTGCGCTTTTAGATATGCAGTTTGATAAGCCACCCAAGAGTAGCAAGTAGCGTGCGATTTATTGAACGCGTATGAAGCAAATTTTTCCCAGTCTGCCCAAATTTTCTCTAAAACCTTTTCGTCGTGACCGTTTTTCTTACCACCTTCAATAAATTTACCCTTAAGTTCATTTAGAATGGCAATGATTTTCTTACCCATGGCCTTACGAAGAGAGTCAGACTCACCACGAGTAAATCCTGCTAGAAGACGCGACAGAAGCATCACCTGTTCTTGATAAACGGTAATACCGTAAGTATCCTTAAGATACTTTTCCATAATGTCGATATCGTACTCTATCTTTTCTTCGCCGTGTTTACGTCTGATGAATTGAGGAATATAATCCATCGGACCTGGACGATAAAGGGCGTTCATAGCGATAAGGTCTTCGAAGGTAGAAGGCTTAAGCTGACGCAAATATTTTTGCATACCAGCCGATTCAAACTGGAATGTACCAACTGTTTTACCTTCGCAATATAGTTGGAAAGTTTTCTTATCGTCGAGCGGAATTTTATCTATATCAAGATCTATTCCGTGAGTTAATTTAATATTACGTAATGTTTCTTTAATGATAGACAGTGTACTTAAGCCAAGGAAGTCCATCTTGATAAGACCTACAGACTCCACATAGTGACCATCATACTCTGTTACCACAATATCTTCGCCAGTAGCCTTATCTTTTACCACACTTAGCGGAGCGTAATTTGTAAGGTCGTCGGCACCAATAATTACACCACAAGCGTGAATACCCACCTGACGCACAGTACCTTCTAGCTGAGAAGCATACTCAAGCATAGAAGAAATGTTTTCGTCTGGGCCATAACTAGCAGTTTTTATCTCCTCTACATACTTAATACAGTTTGCCACATTCACCTTTGGCACCTTTTTAGTATTAGGATCTGCTAAGCTTTCTGGAAATTTATCTGGAATATAAGAAACAATCTTATTTACATCTGGCAGAGACACTTTTTGTACACGGCCTACGTCTTTTATCGACGATTTTGTAGCCATAGTACCGTATGTGATAATATGAGCCACTTTTTCTTTTCCGTATTTTTTTGTAACCCAATCTAGCACAGCGCCACGGCCCTCGTCGTCGAAGTCCACGTCGATATCGGGAAGTGAAATACGGTCTGGATTTAAGAAACGTTCAAACAGAAGGTCGTATCTTAGAGGGTCCACGTCTGTAATTTTCAAACAATATGCCACCACAGAACCCGCGGCAGAACCACGACCTGGGCCCACACTCACGCCAAGCTCTTCACGAGCCGCACGAATATAGTCTTGCACAATAAGGAAGTAGCCAGGGAAACCCATGGTTTTCATAATGTGAAGCTCAAACACGATACGCTCATATTGCTCGTCGGTAAGCTCTTCGCCATAGCGTTTTTTCGCACCCTCCCAAGCTAGTTTTGAAAGGTAATCTGCTTCTAGCTTAATACGATAAAGTTTATCATAACCACCAAGTTTCTTTATTTTTGATTCAGCATCTTCACGAGACATTACCACATTACCCTTTTCATCTTGTGTAAACTCATTGAAAAGGTCTTCTTCTGTAAACTTCTGTCTGTACTGTTCTTCTGTGCCAAAATCTTCTGGAATATCAAACTTAGGCATAATAGGGCCAGACTCAATAGAGAATACCTCCACCTTATCTGCCACCTCAAGGGTATTTGAAATTACCTCTGGATGGTCTGGGAAACATTTGTGCATTTCCTCTGCACTCTTAAGCCATTCTTGCTTTGTGTAGTACATACCAGAAGGGTCGCCCAACTCTTTTTTAGTGCTCATACACACCAAACGCTCGTGTGCATCGGCATTGCGCTCTAGTACAAAGTGCACGTCGTTAGAGGCCACTACCTTGGTTTGAGTTTTTTCTGCAAGTTCAAAAATTACTTTATTTACTTTATCTTGGCGATAAAATACATTTTCGTTTAGCACCTCTACATCGCATTTATGCGCCTGTACTTCTAGGTAAAAGTCGTCACCAAATAGGCTTTTAAACCATCTAATGCTTTTTTCTGCCTCGTCTATTTTGCCATTTAAAATAAGTTGTGGAATTTCGCCACCCAAACATGCAGAAGTAACAATTAGCCCTTCGTGATATTGCTCAAGAAGCTCTTTATCGATACGAGGACGGTTGTAAAAACCATCTATAAAAGCAATAGAAGATAGTTTACATAGGTTTTTATAACCTGTTTTGTTTTTTGCAAGTAGAATTAAGTGCCAACCCCCTCTGTCTATTATAATTTCCTTCCCTTCGCCGTTTATTTCCTTTACTTGATTGTCTTTTAGAAGACGAGAACGACGAGCACAATAAGTTTCAATACCAATAATAGGTTTCAGCGGTTTATCTGCACCTTTATTAGCTTTACCCACAGTATCCACAAACTCTTTTATCCCATACATACAACCGTGATCGGTGAGCGCAAGCGCAGGCATACCAAGCTCCATAGCCCTTTTAACAAGGTCTGGCACCTTCGACATACCATCTAGAATGGAATAATTTGAATGCACGTGTAAGTGTACGAAACTCATTTTTCTCTCTACTTTTTTAACCTCCCAAAATTAGCATTTAAAAATAAATTTCAAAATATCAAAAACAAGAAAGTTATTAACATATACTGTTTTTTTATTATATTTGCACCTTATTATATATAAGGAGAAAAATGAAAGTAATTGGTATTGGTTGGAACTATCCTAAGCATAATGCGGAGCTTGGTGGGGCTGCACAGCCTAGCGTGCCTACAGTATTTTGCAAGCCAGACTCTGCCCTACTAAAAGAGAATAAAGACTTTTATATCCCAGACTTTTCTAATCAGGTAGATTATGAAGTGGAAGTGGTGGTGCGTATAAACCGTTTGGGCAAAAGCATTGCAGAAAAATTTGCTCCACGCTACTATGCTCAAGTGGCACTTGGTATAGACTTCACTGCTCGCGATATGCAAAATGAAGCTCGTGCCACTGGTGCACCATGGGACCTTTGCAAAGGTTTCGACGGCAGTGCTGTGGTGAGTGAATTTAGAGATTTAGAAGAGATTGGTGCAATAAACGACCTAAATTTTCGTTTAGAAATAAATGGAGAAACTGTGCAAAAAGCCAACACTGGCGAGATGATTTTCTCTGTTGACAAGATTATCACATACGTTAGCCAATTCTATACCCTTAAAATAGGAGACCTTATCTATACTGGCACACCAGATGGTGTAGGACCAGTGAAAAGAGGCGACAGACTAAAAGGTTATCTTCAAGATGAACTTTTATTAGATTTTGAAATTAAATAATGAGAAAACTTTTCACCGCTATATTAGCCTTAATTACCCTTTCTGCCTACGCAAAATTCAATTTTGCAGAACAATCTGTTTTAAAAGAAGGCAACTGGGTAAAAATTTCTGTTAAAGAAACAGGGATACACAAAATCACATATCAACAACTTAAGGATATGGGAATAACTAACCCTGCAAATATACATATACACGGCTTTGGCGGGGCTATGCTCGAAGAAAACTTTGCATCAGGTCTTGAAACATACCAAGACGACCTACCAGAAAATGCTATTTATTTTAGCACAGGTACTGATGGTATTTTCAATGAAAACGACTATATTTTATTCTACGCTCAAGGTCCTGTGCGCATTACCTACAATGAAAACAAAGAGATATTTGAGCACACTGTAAACCCATATAGCAACTACGGCTATTATTTTATCACCGAAAATACAGAACCACAAAAATCAATTTCCAACGCAGAATACGACCTTCCTCCTATTCCAATCGTTATCAATGAAACACTAAATTATTATTACGTTGATAAGGAAGAAGAAAACCTAATAGAATCTGGCAGAATGTGGATTGGTGATAAGTTTACACCTAAAAACACAAATAAAACATATAATTTCTACATTCCTAATAGGATTGAAGACAGTTATATCGACTTCAATTTTAGAGCAGTGGGTGTTTCTACTGTAACAAATTCGTTGAACATCGATATAAATGCAGAAAAAACATATAATTTGTCGTTATATGGGTCTACTGAAAGTCACCAAAAAGGCACATTAAGTACCATAAACTCATCGTTTAAACTATACAACGACAACGATAATATAAAAATGGACGTCAACTTCGTATGCAATAGCACACAAGCAGATGCCTACATAGATTATATAAGCATTAATACACGAAGAAAGCTTATTACAGATGGTTCTGAGCCTCTTTTTATCTTCTATCCTAGTTCATATTATCCATACATAGAAGCTACATACGCTATAGAAAGTACAAACAAAAATCTATTATTCTGGGAAATCACAGACCAGCAAAACATTACAAATGTAGTGCCTACAAAAACAGAAACAGGATATAAGATTGCCACACCTTTCGACCAAGAACGCAAATTTATTGCTTTCGATCCAAACATAAACTACCCTACTATATCTTCATACGAAAAGGTAGCAAATCAAAACCTGCATGAGCTAAAAAATATAGATGTAATAATCTTGAGCGACAGAAAACTAGTAGATGCAGCAGAAGAACTAGGTGATTTTCACAAAAAACACGATGGATTAAGCTATAAAGTACTTACTGTAGATCCTATTTACAACGAATTTTCATCTGGCACACCAGATATTACAGCATACAGACTTTTCCTAAAGATGCTTTACGACAAAGCTGAAAACAAGGAAGATAGACCTAAATTTCTTATCATATTAGGCCTTAGTTCGTATGACAATAGAGGTATAAAAAATGAAAAACTAGACATTTTAAGTTTCCAAGCAAAAGAATCTCTTAATACTATTTATTCATATATCACCGACGACTATTTAGGTTTCTTAGACGATGGCGAAGGTGGATATATAGAATCTGCCAAACTAGATATTTCTATTGGTAGAATACCTGCAAATACAAAAGAAGAAGCCTTTGGATACGTAGAAAAAGTAAAAAAATATATAAAATCTAAAGACAAAGGCGAATGGTCTAACGAAATTTTATTTGTGGGAGACGATGGAGATTCAAACTTACATAGTAAACAAGCCAATCTTCTTGCAGATAATATTTATAATAACAATCCTGAATTTGCACCTAAAAAATTATTCTTAGACTCATATAAAATGGTGCAATATGCATCAGGTGCCACATACCCTGAAGCCAAAGAAAATATTTGGAGATATTTAAATAAAGGTGTACTTCTATTCAATTACACAGGACACGGCAGTACAAATAGTTTAACTAGCGAATTGATGATTATAAAATCAGACATCGTTAACATGAGAAACACCAACCTTGCCGTGTGGATTACTGCTACATGCGACTTTAGTAGATACGACGACTACGAAAGAAGCGCTGGAATGGAACTTATATTAAACCCAAATGGTGGAGCTATTGCATCACTTACAACCACACGTTCTGTGTATTCATCTAGTAACCTAGCCCTAGTGCAAGCTGCATACAAATACATTTTACCAACAAAAGAAGAAACAGAAAACAATGATATTTTGTCTATTGGCGAGATAATGAAAAACGCCAAGATAGCACTTGGTGCCGACCAAAACAAACTAAGTTTCACCCTACTGGGCGACCCTATTATTAAGTTGTCATATCCAGACAATATTGTAATAACAGATAGCATAAATTCTCAGGCACCTAGTGAGGCACAAATAGAAGCATTAGGACTTACAACTATTAAAGCTCACGTAGAGAAAAACAATACCATACAAACCGACTTTAATGGCAAAGCCTACGTAACACTTTACGACAAAAAGGAAAACCTACAAACCCTTGGTCAGGGAAAAAACACTCCTATGGAATATGAAGACTACAATAGCATAATATTCTCGGGTGAAGTACCTGTTGTAAATGGAGAAATAGAAGTAACATTTATGGTGCCAAAAGACATTAATTATAAAGAAGGTAACGGAAGACTTACATACTTTATAATAAATGAAGACAACACCGAAAACGGACACGGATATTGCCAAGATTTCATTATTGGTGGCACAGACGAAAATATCGATTCACCATCAAATGGCCCTGTGTCTAAAGCATACCTAAACACTCCAAACTTTATAAATGGTCAAGTTGTAGATAATACACCTATTTTCTATGCTCATCTTTGGGACGAATATGGTATAAACACCATCGGCACAGGTATAGGTCATGATATTATCTTGAAATTGAACAACGATCCAAACCAAACATACGTGCTGAACGACCACTACACAGCCTCTATGGGAGACTATAAGAGTGGTACAGTAAAATTCAACCTACCAAAACTAAGCGATGGAGAATATTCTCTACTATTTAGAGCATGGAGTTTGCAAAATATTTCTACCACAAACGAACTAAACTTTATAGTTAAAAGCGATGCTCCAGCAGTGATAGAAGAATTTACTGTTTACCCTACCCCTGCCACAGAATACGTAAACTTCTACCTAAAATATGATAGACCAGAAGATATCATAGATATTGAGTTTAGTGTGATAGATTTGGCAGGTAAAACCTTATGGCGCAGCACACAAGAATATGTTTCGGAAGATGCAGTGTACACATCTAAATGGGATTTTCTATCTTCTCGCCCATCAGGTAATGGCATTTACATTGCAAAAGTGGCTATAACCACTTCTGAAGGGACTATAACACATAAATCGAAAAAGATTATAATAAATGCACAATAAAAACGAGATTTTTTCGTTACCTTTGTAGCCGTTTTTTTTAAAATAAACTATTATAAACTATTATGAAGAACAAAATTTTTATTGCATTAGCTCTACTTGTTTCTCTTCCAAACCTAGTTTGGGCACAAGATGAAAACACAGAAGAGACAATACAAACATTCACCCCCATTACAACAGGCGTATCATTCCTTACCGTAGCACCAGATGCTCGTGGTGGTGGTCTTGGTGACGTAGGTGCTGCCACAGCTCCAGATGCAGACGCACAATATTGGAACCCTGCTAAATACGCATTTATCAGCGCAGAAGGTGGCGCAAGCGTGTCATACGTACCTTGGCTTAGAAAACTTGTGTCAGACATCGACCTTGTTTCTGCTACTGGATACTACAAAATTCAAGATGTACAAACTGTAGCTGCATCTTTCCGTTTCTTCTCACTTGGTAACGTACTTATCCAAAAAGAACCAGGCGACAACGGACAAAACATTAAACCATACGACCTTGCGCTAGACGTATCATACTCACGTATTCTTACCAAAAACTTCTCTATGGGTGTAGCATTACGCTTTATTTGGTCAGACCTTACAGGTGGTTACTCTGCAGATGGTGAATACGTAGAACCAGGTTGGTCTATTGCAGCCGACATTTCTGGTTACTATGGAGAGAAAGTTAACTTCGACTGGGGTACAGGTTTCGGAGCATTCGGTTTCAACATTTCAAACATTGGTAAAAAAGTAGAATATGGCGACTACAGAAGTGCTGCATTCCTTCCTACTAACCTACGTTTAGGTGGTAGTTTCACAATGCCTATCGATATGTACAACCACATCTCACTTAACGTAGATGTAAACAAACTATTAGTACCTTCTCGTCCTATCTATAACCAAGACATAGAAACTCAAGAAGAATACCAAGCACGTTTAGATGAATATTATGAAATGGACCCAATCACAGGTATTGGTCGTTCATTTGTTGATATGCCTGACGGCACACCATACGACTTTGTTCAACAACTTAAGAAAGTAAACTTCTCACTTGGTGTGGAATACGACTACAACGAACAATTCTTTGGACGTATTGGTTACTACAACGAAACAGAACAAATGGGTAACCGTAAATATGTAACATTTGGTGCTGGTTTCAAACTAAATGTATTTGCACTAGATGTGGCATACGTGCTTTCTGTAACAAAAAACAACCCTCTAGACCAAACACTACGTTTCACTCTAGGATTTAATATGAATGGTCTGAAAGTGCTTTCTGGCACAGCAGAAGAAGCTGCAGACTGGAATTTAGGACTATAATGTATAGAATAGGATTAGGATATGATGTTCATGCTTTAGTTCCAGACAGGGAACTATGGCTAGGTGGTATTAAAGTGCCTCACACCCTAGGACTTTTAGGACACTCTGATGCAGATGTCTTAATCCACGCTATATGCGATGCTATGCTGGGCGCAGCAAACCTTAAAGACATAGGTTATCACTTCCCAGACACATCGTCTAGTTTTAAAAACATAGATAGCAAAATATTACTTAAAGAATGTGATAGATTAATCAAAGAAAAAGGTTATATCATTTGTAATATTGATTCTACAATCTGCGCGCAAAAACCAAAACTTAAAGATTACATAGACCCAATGAGAGAGTGTCTAGCCAGCGTGCTAGAACTAGATCCAGACTGTGTATCTGTTAAGGCTACAACAACAGAAAAACTCGGTTTTGTAGGAAAAGAAGAAGGAATTGCGGCACACGCAGTGGTAATGCTAAGAAAAATGTAAAAAAATATTAATTTTTCTATCGTTTATACAAAAATAATATATACTTTTGTAATACAATTTATCATTGTTCTTTATGTTCTAATTTTAGAACAACGTCCATATCATGTAGGGGTGCTGATATGGACGTTTTTTTTTGAAAAAAAAATATTCCATTTTATTTATTTTTTTTTCTTTTTTCTTAAATTTGTACCCAAATTTATCATTCAATTATATGAAACAAGACATGATAGTGATTCTTGACTTAGGAAGTCATGAAAACACAGTATTAGCCAGAGGCATTCGTGATTTAGGAGTTTATAGTGAAATCTACCCACACGACATTACAGCAGCAGAACTTCAAGTGCTACCTAATGTTAAAGGTATTATTATAAACGGTGGTCCTAACAATGTGATTGACGGAGTAGAAATAGATGTTCTAGCAGAAATCTATGAAGCAGGATTCCCTATTATGGCTGCAGGTCACGATAAAGCAAAATGCGAAGTAAAATTACCAGCATTTACAAATGATATTGAAGCTATTAAAGCAGCTGTTAAAGGTTTCGTTTTCGACGAATGTAAAGCAGAAGCAAACTGGAATATGAAGAACTTTATTGCAGACCAAGTTGAGCTAATCAGACGCCAAGTTGGTGACAGAAAAGTTCTTCTTGCTCTTTCTGGTGGTGTAGATAGCTCTGTAGTAGCAGCTCTTTTAATTAAAGCTATTGGCAAAAACCTAGTAAGCGTACACGTAAACCACGGTTTAATGCGTATGGGTGAATCAGAAGACGTTGTAGAAGTATTCCGCAACCAACTAGACGCAAACCTTGTTTATGTAGATGCAACAGACCGTTTCCTTGGCAAACTAGAAAACGTAGCAGATCCAGAAGAAAAACGTAAAATAATTGGCGGTGAGTTCATCCGCGTATTCGAAGAAGAAGCTCGTAAACTTAACGGTATCGACTTCCTTGCACAAGGTACTATCTACCCAGACATCGTAGAATCTGGTACCAAAACTGCTAAAATGGTAAAATCTCACCACAATGTAGGTGGTCTTCCAGAAGACCTACAATTTGAACTAGTTGAACCACTTAAACAACTATTCAAAGACGAAGTACGTGCTTGCGGTGTAGAACTTGGTCTTCCATACGATATGGTTTATCGTCAACCATTCCCTGGTCCTGGTCTTGGTGTTCGTTGCCTTGGCGCTATCACTCGCGACCGCCTAGAAGCTCTAAGACACGCTGACGCTATCCTTAGAGAAGAATTCAAAATAGCAGGTCTAGACAAAAAAGTATGGCAATACTTCACTGTAGTACCAGACTTCAAGTCTGTAGGTGTGAGAAACAATGCTCGTAGCTACGATTGGCCAGTAATTATCCGCGCCGTGAACACTATCGACGCCATGACTGCTAGCATCGAACTTATCGATTGGCCTATTCTTCAAAAGATTACAGACCGTATCTTAAATGAAGTTGCCAATGTAAACCGCGTTTGCTACGACCTTTCTCCAAAACCAAATGCAACAATTGAATGGGAATAATTAAAAGTTATTTTTAAGGGTTATTTTCTCGCTTCACTTGCGCTCGAAATCCTCATTTAGGCACACTAAACTCCGGTTTCTCACGCTACGCTCATCAAGAAAATTCCTCCTTAAAAACCAACTTTTAGGAATAATAAAAAGAGTTGACTTTTTCAATGAAGTCAACTCTTTTTCGTTGTTGTTTAATACTTATTAAATGTGATGTTTATTTATTTGGAGCGTCTGCGCGAGGGCATTCTGGCTTTTGTCCTTTAGGGCATTTTTTGAAGTCTTTTTTGCAATGTTTTGGACCTTTGTGATGTTTGTTAAATTTATGTGGCTTGTGAAAACCGTGCATTTTGTGTTTTAAAAGACTTTTTTGTTGTTCTATGGTTAAGTTATCAAAATCTTTCCAAAGTGCGTCTATTGAGTCTTTATATGCTTTACGTTTTGCTTCTCTGTTGTCAATTGCTTTTTTAGTTTCTTGAATTAGTTCTTTTTGCTCTTGTTCTGAAAGGCTATCGAATTTAACCCATTTTTCAAAAGCTTTATTGCAAGGTTTCTTCATTCTGCATTCTTTTTTAAACTCTCTTCTGCATTTATCCTTGCAAGATTTATCACAAGTGTCATTTGAAGAACAAGAAGCTACCATAATTGCTAAAAGGCTTACTAAACCTAATTTAATCATCTTTTTCATAAGTCTATAAATTTTAATTCGTTAATATTGTTTTCTAAATTGTTTACGTCTGTTTGACATTCGGTGTGAGAAAGAGTTTAAATGTACGGCAAGATTTAACCTTTTTAAACATATTAATTATCAAGTTCATTTCTTTTAGGTACGGTCGGCGCGCCGACCTATCCCTCCCACAACTTACGTTGCGGGTCCCTCCCGTTCACGAGACCACGGGCGGTCACGCCTACAGAAATAAACTTAATAATTAAAAAAAATCCTCAACTTTTTAACTGTTGAGGATTTTCACTAGTTATAAATACCTAGATATTGAAGTTGCTGTTTCAACTATCTTATATTGCCTATTAGGTTCCTGAGATTTAAAACTTTTTTCTCTAAATTCTTTTTTTATTGTAATATGAACAGTATTTCCTTCTCCTATTTTAACTCTTAAATTTGAAATTTCATTTATATAAGATTCTTCTAATTTATAGTAAGAATATATTTGTTTGGATAGTTTTTTGATAATTTCATTATTCCTTTGTTTCATATAAACATAAAGAGTGAAACATATCGCAATTATTGACAAGATAATACCTAAATACGAGATAATTTGTGTTTCCATAATATTTATTCTTTTTAGTTTATACATTATTTATTTCACCATTACTTTCACAAAGTCACCTGAAATATTTACCACATACACACCAGGAGTTAAACTACCATTTAGTGCAGTAACATTTTGACCTGCTACGTTGTAGATTGTAAAGTCTGCATTAGAGCAAGAGATTGTACCTTCTGAAATTGTGATATTTGCGTTAGCTAAGATTTCTTCCACAGAAGTTTCTACACCACCACCTTCTTCAGCAGAGTCGTCTCCTTCTTCGTCATCTAAAGAGCCTTCGTATCCATTGGTTGCAAATACACCTTTATATGATACCAACTCGTTACCTTTCTTATCCATTGCAACCATTTGATAATTATATTTAGATGCAGCATCCAGACCTGTTACGGTAAATTGGAAACCTACCTCAGCAGAACGATTACCAAAATCAATTGAAGTAAGTTGACCATTGGCATTGAACAACAATGTGCAGAACACCTCGCCGTCTTTTGATATTTCAAGTTCATAAGTTTTTGCACTAGATATAGAAGGCCAAGTAACAATTGCATTATTGTCTTCGTCCACCTCAATCTCTACTTTATCTGTAGCATCCACTTCTTCGGCTGCAATACACTCTGTCACTTTAAACGTACCAAACACATCATCGAAGAAATAATCATTATACACATCGCATGGCACATAAAGTGCAGCATTGTAATGAGCAAATGAAGTTGTATACACAGTAGGAACTATTGTAGGATATGCAACTACCTTTATAAGTTTATCACAACCAGAGAAGGCTGATTCCCCAATATAATTAACATTCTCACCTAACTCTAAAGACTTAATACTTTTGCAATTATTGAAAGCACAAGATTTTATACTATCTGCAGTAGATATTTTTACATCAGTTAGTAGTTCTCCATTAATATAAAGGTCTTTTGCATAATAAGTAGGATTTGAATATGAATTATAGAAATCAATTTCCACCCATTTATCTACACTACCTAAGTAATTTACTTTTGTTAAACCACTACAATTATAAAACGGATCATCACCTATTGAAGTAACACTATTAGGAATTGTTATTTCATTTAAATTTTCCATTCCATAACATAAATAAGCAGGAATATGCTCTACTTCATTACCAAAAGTGAAAGAGGTTATGTTTGAACGAATATTATAGAAAGGAGAAGATGAATAACCTGAAAAATCGGAACAATTCTTTGCATTCCATACTACAGAAGTTAATTTAGTACATTCAGCAAATACAGTTTTATCAATACCTTTTGCTTTTAATGGTATTTCTATTGATGTTAGATTAACATCTCCTATATACTCTGTTATTACATCATTATTATCATAAACAAAATCACCTTCTATCTTATTACCTACTAAATAAGCATAATAAGCAACAAATCCATGAGTAGTTTTACCTTTTACAATATCTAATTCTGAGAAGTTTCTTACCTTCTTCAATCATTTTAGGAAGCTTCTTGAAGCTGAAGTATTCAACACCGGGAAGCTCCTTAGCCTTAAGGTCATCAATAATATCAAAGTAAGTTTTTGAATAGAAAATAGCCTTACTTTCACTATCTGTAAGAAGATACTCGATATCGTCTGCTTCGAGTTCTTTATCAATAGGAACGATTACGTTCTTACCTGTAGTAACTGCAAAGTGAGTGAGAATCCATTCATAGGAATTTTCGCCGAAAACTGCAATCTGACAGTTTTTAAATCCCTTACTGAAAAGATATGTACCGAGAGCAACAATATCTTCTTTGAACTGCGTATAGCTTACAGTCTTATATTCTTTCTTTTCCTGAAACATAAAAGCAGATTTTGAGCTGTATTTTTCATCGAGGAAATCTACATACTCTCTGATATTGCTCATTTCAGTATGCTTATAAGGTTCATAGTTCTTAAGTTTACCCATTACATAGTCCCTTTCAAGTTCTTAAAAAAATGTTACTGTTGCCTTTATCTTTTGTTGCTAAAGTAGAATTTACAATCCTATAAATTGTACACTAAAACCCACAAATTGTAAAGTATATATTGTTAACGTGCTGTTAAATTTATATTGCACATCTTTAAATAACTTATATTAAACAATATCGGGCTTATGCTGAATATAAAGCCCGAAAAAAGCTAAACTAAAGCTGAGGTGATTTTATGAAAAAGCTTACACGGTCAGCTTCTGTATTTTTATGTGTAACAGCTGTTTTTGTTTGCGTTTTGTGTGCTTTTTCTTTTTCGGGAAAGCTCAGCTTTAAGGAGAATTACTCAGTTTACACACTATCAAAGCTTGGCTCTCAGGGCGACGAGGTTAAGCGCATTCAGAAAAAGCTTAAAAATTTAGGCTACTACAAGGGCTCAGTTGACGGAGTGTACGGTGCAAACACCCTTAAAGCAGTAAAGAGCTTTCAGAAAAAATACGGACTTGAAGAAACAGGCATTATCAACCTTGAAACCTGGGAATTAATAAAGAGAAA
>CALDPN010000020.1 GCA_937911235.1 uncultured Bacteroidales bacterium | reverse complement strand
TTAAAACAACATACGTATGAAAAATTTTACAAAACAAAACTTTAAAACCAATCCATTATGGATTAGGTTATTAATCATGGCCTTCATGCTACTTGCGGGAACAAGTAGTGCATGGGCTGTTAGAACGATTTATTTAGTCCCAGGAGTATGGGAAACAGCTGGAGCGTGGTACGCTGCATGGATATATGGCGGAGGAGTAACAGACGCGTGGTACACTGCATCTCCGTTAGGCGATGGAACATATAAATTTGAAAACGTTCCTGATGCTGCAACAACAATGATATTGACGAGACAACAGTCTAGTACTACATATGGAAGTCCAAACTGGAGTCCATGGAATAGAATTGATGGTATAAGTTTGTCAGAAAAAAACAAAGATTTATATTCTGTAACAGATTGGAGTGCTGGTTCATGGTCTACCTATTGTAATGTAACTTTATCTGTAAGCAAAAGTCCTGATGCGAATATCTACCTTACTTCAGAGTTT
This sequence comes from uncultured Bacteroidales bacterium, assembly GCA_937911235.1. GTDB lineage: Bacteria > Bacteroidota > Bacteroidia > Bacteroidales > Paludibacteraceae > Enterocola. The sequence continues at coordinate 6,172 of CALDPN010000020.1, read as the reverse complement.
GTAACCTTAACAGCAACTGCTACAAATCAAAATTCTATTACATGGAAAGAAGGCGATACTACTTTAGATACAGGTAATTCATATACATACACACCAAATGAGGTTGGCAATGTGACAATCAAAGCAATTGCTGAAAATACCACATGTAGTGCAGAAGAAGAAGTAACCCTTTCGTTTGTCAACCAAAAGAAAATTGTCGTAAAATGTAAAGGAGCCGACAATATACATCTTTATACGTGGAATGGAACTAACGATGATGGTACTAAAACTTGGCCAGGTGCCACAACATCTACAAAAGATGGTGAATACTATGTATGGGAAATTTCTACAGAGTCACCTATCAACATCCTATTTAATAAGGGTGGTGATAATCCAAAAACAAAAGACATAAATGGTCTTCAAGTTGGATATGAGTATGTTTTTACTTGGAGTGGCAATCATGATGCAAGTATAAGTCTTCCAACTCCTACGGAGTTACCAAAACCTTGTACCAAACCAGACAAACCTTCTATTGAATTGTCAACTAATTCTATATGTAATGGTGATAATACTCAAGTTAGAATAAACGTTACAGGCGATGCTGATACATACGCATTGTATGTAGTCAATAATGGTTACACAAAACAAAGTAATGAAGCAGTTAATAACAAATTTACCGTTAGTCCGACCAAAACAACTACCTACGTTGTTAAAGCATTTAATGGAACTTGTGCTTCTGATAATTATTCAGATGAAGTAACGGTAGAAGTTAGCACAAAACCTAACATCACTTTAACAGAAGAATCAACAGCAATATGTAAAGGCGATGAACTTGATTTGTCTGATTTTGAAACATCTTCAGTAAATTTAACCTGGTGGAATGGTGAAACACAAATTACTGCACCAGTTTCTCCTGAAACAAATACAACATACACAGTAAAAGCAATTAACGGTGCATGTACAGTGACAAAAGACTTCCCTGTTACCGTCAACGCACTTCCTAATGCACCTGGTTTGGAAAATTCTGCTAGCAGTCAATGTGTGACTGCAAATGGTACCGTAGACCTAAATACATTAGCAAGTCCCGTTGGTACTGTTTACTGGTATGATAGTTCTTCTCAGTTAATCTCTAATGCTACTGTTTCAATCGCTACCGCAGGCACATTTACATATACAGCAAAAGCTGTAAGTAAAGGTTGTGAATCTACAAGTGGTACATCATTTGAACTTACTGTAAAATACAACGCTAACGCCTCTAACTACTCCATCAAAGCTGGTTCTGAATCAAAAGATTATACAGGCAGTGAGTTAGGTTTAACTAAAGACGAAATTGTGGTAAGCAACAACGCAGGAACCGTTTCAACTATCTATTTCAAACAAAACGGAAACACCGTAACCCCTATAAATGTAGGAGATTATGAGGTATATGTAACCACAGCCGCAACTGATGATATATGTGCAGGTGATATAAAAATCGGCACATTCACTATCACTAAGACTACTCAAGCTGCATTATATATTTCTAACGAGCAAGTGAAATATTGTGGTTTGCCAGCGCAAAATATAGTTCTAACTACAGAAGGTGGAACAACAGATGGAAATGTAACTTTCATCTCTAGTGATGAAGATGTAGCAATTATTGTAAATAATAACCAACTACGTGTTATAAAAGAAGGTTCTGTAAACATCACTGCTACTATGGCTGGAAATGATAATTATGAACCTATCACATCAGAAGCTAAACAATTCACTTTCTACAAAGCACCAGAGAAACCAACAGCTTCTCAAGTTGTTAATATTCAACAATGTAAAAACGGATTTACAAATGGTAAAATTGTAATCAACAATGTAGAGCCTGGCAATGAACTAGATAAATATGAATATACTATTAATCCTGCAGCAACAGGAAATGCAAAAGATGGTTTTGTAATTTCTAATACAGGAGACTACGTAGTTACAGTCACACGCACTGTAGATGGTTGTACAATGCAAACCAATTCTGACCCTATCACTGTTGAAACCGATGACAATACCCCAGACATAACTAATGTAACAATCAGTGGTGATGCTGAAGTTTGTATAAACACTGGAACAACACTAACATGCAATGTAACAGCAGAAAATTATGATAACATAGCATATTTATGGAGTAATGGTGCTACTGAACAAAGCATACAAACTGGTGACTTAGCTGAAAATAAAACATTTACTGTAACAGTGACTGCAACCAAAAATGAAACATGCCCTGTTACAGATGTTAAAGACTTCAATATACAAGTAAAACCTATATCAGAACCTACAATACAAGCAACAGCTATAAGCGGAATTAACTCTATAGAACTTTCCATTAAGGTACAAAATGCTGGTTGTGCTAAAAACTATACACTAGGGTATCGTATAAAACAATTTAATGATGCAGAGTTTGGTGCAAATCAAATAATTGCAAGTGCCACTAGCGAAAACAAGGTAACAACACAAATAGAAGGCTTAGTAACAGGAGTAGAATATATTATTGAAGCATACATTATCAATGGTTACAACAACAATGAAGTGTTCTACTCAGAACCTGTAACTTGTACTGTGTTAGCGTCTGAAGACTGTGTGAATCCTTCTGCAGACTATGTAGAAATCCTTGGACCAAATGATGATAAGATAAACCTATATGCGTTTGATAGTCAATCAGGTGCAACTCCATTAAGTGGATGGCCAGGTTCTACCAGAAATACATGGTATGAGGTTAATAGTATCGGCTACTCAGTATGGAAAATTTATACATCTGAGCCTGTATACCTAATCTTTAATAAAGATGGGAAGCAAACTGCGGACCTTAAAGGACCTGATGATGAGGGTCACAAACCTGGTTACAGATATATTTATGACGTTGATACAGAAGATACATGGAATATCAGCCTATCAGGCCCTACATTGATAGCCGAACCAGAAGTTGAAACTGTTAGCGCAACTCCAGAACGTATTAATACAGAAAAATCTAATGTAACATTAGTAGGTAGATTGCTTAAGACAGGTTGTGCCGACATAAAAGAATATGGTTTCCAATATAAATTAATTGATGACGAAAGCTATACCACAGTTAATGCTGGTACATCTAACGATATTGCTATAGGTGAAACATTTACAAAAACTATCGAACTTACAAAAGGCACATACCAAGTTCGTGCTAGAGTAGAAAATGTAAACGGCTATAAGGTATATGGCGAAGTATTCAGAGTAACTATTGCAGAAAGAGACCTAACTATTGCAGCAGTACATAAAGATACAGATGTAGATACAGAAACCTACTATGACTTCGTAGGTCTTTATATGTCTTCTATTACAAAACCTACAAATGTAGAGATTACATCTTATACTTGGTATAAAGATGGTGAAGTTTATAATCCAACAATTAATGAAAGTTCTGAATATGGTGCTACCTATATAAACTCTAATGGTTCAAACAATATTCGTCCAAACGAAATAGGTACATATAAACTAAAAGTACAACTTTCAAATGGAGACATCTTTGAATCTAATGAAATTGAAGTATCAAAAGCAAGTAAAGTAAATGCAAGTAGCATACTTAATGCTTCAAATCGCACTTTACCTGTAATTTCTGTTAGAACAAATAAAGATTTTCCAACATGTAAATCTGGTTCGTATCCTTCTGCACAAGCAGACGATTTAAAGAAAAAACGTTCAGTTGACGTTAAAATCTTTGATAAAGAAGGTAAACTTTACTATGACCGCAAGGCGCGCATGAACTATCGTGGCTCATCTTCTCTAAACTTTGTGAAAAAATCATACGCATTCTGCCCTGGTGATGAAATGTGCGGAGACGTAGAAAAAGGGTTGGATTACGTAATCACTAAAAAGGTTAATATGTTTAATCTTGGAGCAGAAGATAAAGATTGGGTTCTTTATGCTGCCGCCGCAGACCCTTCATTAATGCGTAACAGAATAGTGTTCGACACATATTCTGCAATGACAAACAAATGGGGTGTGAAATCTATGTATGTGGAACTTATCGTAGACGGTGAATACAAAGGTGTGTATGTTTTTATGGATAAGATTACAAATAATCCAAAACGTGTAAACATTACAGCTGTGGATGGTTTCATTGTTAAGTTTGACAAAACAGACACTGCTGACAGATACGTAGACGGAAAACAAGAGGATGGCGATGAAAAAACATTTATGACAGAACGTACTGGTCGCCAAGGTATCTCTACATACGGTACCACAGTAGACCAAATGTTTGAAATTGAATATCCAGAAAAAGACGATAACAAAGGTACTTGGAATAATATCGTTGCTTCTATCAAGGAGAAATTTGAAGCCTTTGAAACTGCATTAGCAGAAGGTAAATATGCTAAGGTGCGTGAAATCATCGACTACGATAGCTGGGCAGACTGGTTTATTATAAACGAATACATTAAAAACCAAGATGCTTATCGCGCTTCATGTATTTTCGTGTATAATGGAGAAAAAATTGAGGCTCGTCCACTTTGGGACCAAGAACTAAGTATGAATAACACTTGTAGAACAAGTAATGGTTCTAGTTCTACAGATGGATTATTAATAGAAAATGAAGGAATGTACACAGACTGTTTCCCAGCACCATTCTGGTTTACTGGTAGGAATGCTGAATTTGGTTCATGTGGAGGAGACAACGGTGAAAGTTCAATTGGCACAGCGTACACAAACTATCTATTAAAAGATGGTTGCTTCATTGGTCTAGTACAACAAAAACTAGCTGCTTATCTAAAAGCAGGCGCAGCCCTAGACTGCAGCGGAACTAAAAAAACTGATGGTACAATAGAGAACGCAGGTACATTATTATCACTTGCCGTAAAATTCAATGGTGAATTAACTGCAACTAAAGAAGGAGCCACTACCTACAAATCTGCTCAAGCACGTGAGGCTGAGTTCTGGGAAGGTAAATCTCGTGGCACAGCAGATGGAAACGGCGGAGATACTGGCTATGTTAACCAATCTTATAGCACTGAATATGGTAATCTAACAAATTGGATAGTGGGTGACCGCGACGAAAAAATAACCTCAAAAGTTGGTGGTATGACTGGTGAAATGTCTGCAGGTATTTCTATTACAACAAGCCCTGCAAACGCTATTGTTACACCATGGATTCCTATTACAGTAACAGTAAATGTATCAGACAATGCTGAGTATATCTACGACGACAGCGCTATTACAGAAGGAATTACAGTAGATGTAGATAAAGCTATTACATCAAAATCTGGCAACGTGTATAAATACACATTCCCACGACCTTCAGATTGGGGCACAGACAATGTATATACTCCTATACAACAAATTATCTATCCTATTAATGCTAAACTTAAGGTATATGAAACTACTTGTCCTGGTCTTAGCAATGAAGCAGGTATTTACATTAAACTTAAAGACGAAGGTAATGACATTTGTGTAGAACTTGTTGAACAATAATAGAGCCTAAGTAAGAATAAAATAAAAATACACTATATGAAAAGATTTTATAACAATAAACTAATGCGTTTTGCTCCTAAAGGGGCATTACGCTTTGTAGCCTTACTCTTTGTTCTATTGGGAGTGAGTGGTAGTGCATGGGCAACCTATTATATCGATGCTCGTGACTATATTGCTATGGGAAATACATTTTCGGTATCATGGATACAGACCGAGCATTCTCAATCTATTAGTTACACACAAGTAGAAACAGGTGTGTGGTCTTGGGAGGATAATTTCTATAAAATAGGTTTTATGGTTAATGGTCAAGATAAAAAATATGGACCAGGTCAAAATGATGGACTACTGCCAAACCTTTCTGGTAGCAATAACTGCTATTTGATTAATAGTGAAGGCAAACCTACTGCTGCTGTATTCTCTGGCACATCTGGTGGAGGAGGTTCTACTGGTGGCGACACAGGTGGCGGTAGCACAGGTGGTGAGATCGGCGGTGGATACGTGCTCAACGTAGGTCAGCGGCTTATAGATAACCGCGATAACCGAGAACAGCACCAGCATCTGCACCAGCATGGGCAGACAACCGCCGGTCATCTTGACGCCCTCTTTTTCATACAGCTCCTGCTGCTTCTCCATCATCTTCTGACGGTCCTGACCGTACTTCTTCTGCAGGCGCTCCAGACGTGGGGCCAAGCGGGCGCGGTCAGCCTGACTCTTCTGATTGTTGATGGACAGG
>CALDPN010000019.1 GCA_937911235.1 uncultured Bacteroidales bacterium | reverse complement strand
AAAATGAGATCGTTGACGGCGACCGTGCTGACGATGACGAGGATCGACCCAAGCCCGATCGTGGGGCGAGGTAATGCCATGGAGAAGTACAGCATCATATATGCCGATCCCCCATGGCATTACAAAACCTACTCCCCGAAAGGTAATGGCCGGTCTGCTGAAAAGCATTACCCAACCATGAGCATTGCCGAGATCAAGGCATTGCCAGTTGAGACGCTGGCAGCTGATGATTGCGCATTATTTATGTGGATCACTTTCCCCTGTATGAAGGAAGCCTTTGAAGTGCTGGAAGCATGGGGTTTTCAGTACAAGACGGTAGCTTTTGTATGGGCGAAGCAGAACCGCATCAGTGATGGCCTATTCTGGGGCATGGGCTACTGGACCCGCTCCAATGCGGAAATATGCATCTTGGCAACGAAAGGACACCCCAAGCGGGTGTCCTCCGGTGTGCACCAGGTCATTATGAGCCATGTGCAGCGCCATAGCCAAAAGCCCGATGAAGCCAGAGAACGCATCGTGCAGCTTATGGGCGATCTGCCCCGGATTGAACTGTTTGCGCGGCAGAAAACAGACGGATGGGATGTTTGGGGCAATGAGGTTGAATGTGATTTGGAATTATAAACGCTTAACAAAAATTCATGACAATTTGTAAACTATTAGGAGGAAAAATGACAAATATAATAAACTTAAACAGAGAGAATAATGTATTAAATAAAAAGTACATAAGAGCAAAAGATATTCAAAAAATATTTAATATTGCACGTTCAACAGTTGACAACTGGGCTAGACAAGGCTTTTTAATTCGTCACAAAGTAGGACGTAATATTTTTTATGATGTATCAGAAGTTCAAATTTTACAGGAGAGTTTATAAATGGCTAATATTCGCAAACGCACCTGGACTAACAAGTCAGGCAAACATACAAGCTATGAGATTACATATAACGTAGGCGGAAAACAATACAAAAAAGGCGGTTATAAAACTCTCTTAGAAGCTCAATTAGATTTTCATAATGTGGTTTTTGAGGTAAGTAGCGATATAAAGTTTGCAAGTCTAGTTAATTTATTTTTAACTAGACATTGCCCTTTAAATTGTAAAGAATCTACCACAGATTTATACGACAGGATGATTGAATCACGCTTCCAGCAATTTATGAACAAGGAAGCAAGAAACATAACACCTAAAGAAGTAGAAAACCTTATATTTTCTCTTAAAGCTACTGGGTTAAGTCATTTGACTATTAATAAAACAATACAGCTTTTGAGAGCAATCTATAATTATGCTATTGATAGCGAGATTTTAAGCAAAAATCCAGTATTAAAAAAATATAGATTACCAGAAGAAAAAAAAGATTTTGAAGTGCTAGATGAAGAACAAATAGATATTTTTCTAGATTGCGCACAAAAAAGAAATCTTAAAACTTATGCTATGATGGCAACATTTTTAAAAACTGGAATAAGACGTGGTGAATTACTGGCTCTTGAATGGTCTGATATTGACTTTAAAAACCAAATTATTAAAGTTAATAAACAGATTTATAGGAATAAAAAAGTACCAACAAAAAATAATAAACACCGTACGCTTGATATGCCAACAAATCTTATAGAAATACTTCAAGAATATAAAAAAGAGCAACAAGTGTTATCTAAAATTGTTTTTTGTAACTTAGAAGGTGGATATATGAATCCTGCGGTATTGGAAAGACATTATTTTCGTGCTACACTAAAAGCATTCAATAATGAGAGTCCACAAGAGGTTAAAATAAGGTTACACGACTTGCGGCATACTTACGCAACTTACTTATTAAGTAAGGGAGTACCAATAAAGTATGTGCAAGAAAAGCTAGGACATTCAAGCGCAAAAATGACTCTTGATGTTTATGCAAAATACCTTCCAAGTGTTAAATTTGAAGCTATGAATATATTGAATAATTTGCACAAAAAAGAACTTGACAGAACACAAACAGAACACGAAAAACTGAAATCCAGTAATAACAAGGAATAAAACCTATGGGTGATGAAGATAAACAGTTGAAAGTTAGGGTTTTACAGGTTTTACACGTTTTACTTATAATGCAGTCATAACGAGCGTTTTATAAAGTTTTATTAAAAATTATTTTATCAAGTTTTACATCTTTTTAGGGTTAAAACAGAACACAAACAGAACACGATTTTTTATAAAATTTTATAAAGTGTTTGCATAAAAAAGCTTCTCATAAGAGAAGCTAAGTAGAATGTGTATACATCAGAGAGACTTACCTAAGAAAAAGCCCTGTACTATGAAAACCGAAAACAACAACAGGGCAACGAAAGAGTTTTTATGATGAATTTTTTAGATACCATTTAATTTTATGTCTTATATAGTTCCCTGTTTTTTCTGGGTCACCTTTGACAGTTGGCAATACTGTTAAATCTCTTTTGCCTATGTTTTGATATAACCATTGATTATATGGTAAAAGTCTTTGAATAGTATTAGCCTTACACATTTGACCTATTTCTGCGTGCGTATAAAACTTTTCTACTGTTAAGTCGTATTCTTTTAGCTTTTCTGCACAAGCCTTAAAGAAAGCTTCTTGTTGAATCTTTGTTATAGGAGTTCTAGCAAGACCACCACAGCAAGAAATATTATATGTTATTGAGTTCATACCGCCAGTTGATGCTGTTTTACCTACTGGTTTTCCCTCGTGTAGTTCTCCGTCACCATCTATTAAGAGTTGATAGCTGTCTAAATCAAGCTGGCAAGGTTTATAGTTTCCCCCAGTCCAATGTCCTATAAGATAACTTACTGCCATTAAATGCCCTTCTTCTGAATAATATAATCTTTTATGTGTTCTTGGTTTTCTACTACTTTGTCTAAGGTTTTAGCCATAACCTCGAATTTATCATCAAATCTTTTGGTAAACTCCTGAAAAGCAACTTTTTCTAAAAATCTGCGTTCTACTTCTAGTAATAACTCTTTGCGCTCTATCTGCATTTCTTCTTTTGTAACATAGGATTCTTTACACGAGTTATTACACTCTTTTTCACGTTCTTTAAGTATTTCAGATAGTTTTTTAGGGGTTATAAATATGCCGTAGCCGATACAAAATCCAACTACTACCAATATTATTGCTGCATAATCTAAATAGATTTTTTCCATTACTTCCCCTTTACTTATATTGTAAAGTTTTATAAATCGGGCTTATTCGTACTTCTTTTTCCCAAATATAAACTTATGGTCTAAAATTGGTACAACTTGGCAAAAGAATCTATCGTTATCAAAATCAAATACTAAAAATCCTTGTTGCCAATTTGGTACTCCTTGAATATATTCAGGATTTAAGTCACACATACAACCGCCCTCATAAGCTCCTACAGTTCCCCTCGCATCTGTTTTAATATAAAACCCTAGTCTATGTGTGTGACCGCTTCCCATACTGCCACCATATTTAAGCAATTCGGCTTTAGCGGTTGCTCCACTTTCTTGTCTTACAATAGAGCCGTGTGTAAATCTAAATTTTCTAAATATATATTCAAAATCGTGATATTCGATGCCTAGCGTGTCCATATTCAAGAGTTTTGATAACTCTAATACTTTTATGCTAGCAAGGCTTGGATTCTTCCATAAAAAGCGACGTAATCGGTCTTCGTGATTTCCTTTTATAAAGTGGATTTCAGGGCAATACTTTTTAAACTCTTTTAGAATCTCATAGCATTGGTCTATCTCGTCTTGAATATTATATTTTCTCATAGGGTCTTTATCAAATGTAGATAGCTCGTAAAAGTCTAATAAATCCCCTGCTATTACTAGTTTGTCAATCTTAACATCTTGAAGGAATTTTATAAACACTTCTATTGTTTTTTTATCGTGGTAAGGAATGTGTAAATCATTTATTTGTACAATTCTCTGCTTTGAACTTTCTTTTTTTATAGTGCTGTCTTGTTGAAATTCTTTTAGATATTTTCTTATAGTGTTATTAGGGATTTTATTATAATTATTTTCGCAGTATGAGATGCCTCTACAACCGTTGCCTTTCCACCAATTGTAAAATAGTTGTTTCTCATTCATATTAAAGCCCTCTAGTTTTTATCCCAACCTTGAAAACGTTGAAATATATCTACACTATTTTTCATTAACCATCTTTTCAACGATAGTTCTCATAACTGAATTTCCAAGCTTTGTTTTTGTCTGTCCTTCAAACTGTGCTTCCTGAAGTTTTACAGATATAATTG
>CALDPN010000018.1 GCA_937911235.1 uncultured Bacteroidales bacterium | reverse complement strand
AAAAAAACGCGAGCCACAAAAAAAGTGACTCGAGGGGAGTGAATATTACTAGAATTCATGAATAATTAGAATTCTTATGAAACTAATCTACGTTTAAATGCAATAGCTATATTTTTTCTTGCAAAGTCATTCACAGAAACAAAGGTTGTTCTTTGTTTAAGTTCATCAAACGACATACTTAATAAAAGTTTAGCAAGGCATTCATCTGCAAACGAATTTGACACAACGTTTACCCCAGAAAAATCTAATACTACTTTATCATTGCTCATAATAAGTGGTAAAAGTTGATTACGCACTTTTTCGCCTAAGATTCTTGTTCCTAGGTTTTCTCCTATATCGCTAAATTTAAAAATCATTTCCATATTCCCTCCTTTACCATAAATTTTCTATATTATCTGTATCTATAAATTCATCATTAAATTGTTCTGCACAGTTTGTTCTATTTTCAACAACATCATTAGGGTCAATATCTTTATCAGAATACAATTCAAAATAAACTATTGTTCCTTGCCAATACTCTGTTGAACTAACATTACTAGAATCGCCATTATATGACATTAAGCTATTACCTGAATGTATATCTAATTTTATGCCTGCATTTTTAATAAGCCTTGATGTAGAATATAATCCAAAACCCATTCCTTTACCATCTGTTACCCTGTCATTAATACATGACTTTACAGCATCTTGTTCAGTAATAAATTCATATATTGGATTTGTTGAAAGCGACTTTTGAACACCAATACCATCATCTGCAACCAACACCTGAATTAAATTATGATTTGCCAAATATCTCATAATAACAGTGCCACATATTTTCTCTGAATGTGTTAGCACATTATCTAACACTTCATAGAAACAATAACTTAGGGCTTGTAAAATACTTAATTCAATATCTGGATATGAATTTAATAATTTTACTATATTAGAATAAACTGAATATATAGAATCTTTGTCAAAGACTTCTATTGATGGAGCAATATTTGATTGCGCAAAGTATTTCTTTAATAAACTATCAACATTCATAATCAAACATTATTTAGCAAAAATACAAATTTCAAGTGAATGTACAAATTTTATTCTATAAAAGTAATTTTATACTTAATAACAAAAAACTCGAGCCACAAAATGCGATGCGACTCGACTAATTTATGCAACAACTTGTTGCACAAACACACCATCACTGTCAAACTAAACAACACGTAGTGAACCGGTCACAATTTGTGACCAGTTCAATTAACTTTCTATTGCATTTTATTTATTATCATCAGACAAATTTGCCTCAATATCTTCAACAGTAGGCAATTGGCTCTTAATTTCTTTAGGGATTAATTTAGATAGTTGATATTCAGAAATACCTATTGGTAGATTTGTTGACTCTAAAGCATATTGTGCCATAACGTTATTTTTAGTTTTACAAATGAGCAATCCTATCGTAGGATTATCTATATCCTTCTTTTTAATATGATTAACTGCACTCACATATAAACCCAATTGCCCCAAATGTTCACTTTTAAATTTTGAAACCTTTAGTTCTACAACAACATAGCATCTTAACTCTAAATGATAAAACAATAAATCTGGATATATAGTTTCATCACCAACGTCTAATGGTATTTGACGACCAACATACGCAAACCCCACACCTAACTCAAGTAAAAATTTGGTAATATTATCAGTTAAAGCATCTTCCAACTCTTTTTCTCTATACTCATTTTCTAATGTAAGAAACTGAAAATTATATGGATCTTTTATTATCTGATTTGCTAAGTCACTCTGAGGATTTGGCAACAACTTACTAAAATTATTTATTGAATTTCCCTCTGATTCATATAAGTTTGTATCCAAAAAGTTTAATAATACGGAACGACTCCAACCATGCTCTACTGTTTTATTTAAATAAAACAGAGCCTTTTTTACATCTTTACACCTAGTTAAGATATACAAATGGTGCCCCCATGGAACAGAAAAGAAAACATCCTCGCTAATTTGGGCAACAACTTGTTGCCCAAATACAACTTGCTCATTATAAAATAGATACCATTGTCTGATGTACTTTAAATTCCTATATGAAAAGCCCTTCATATTAGGAAAATCTACCATTAGTTGACGGCTAAGTTCTTTAAGCCACCCCTCTCCCCATTTAGCAGATTTCTGTTTCTCACATATCTCAGCACCCATACGCCAATATAGGCGAAGCATTTCAGAATTTACGTGTATCGAGGCTTTAACCTGCGTACTTCGTATATCCTTTTTTAACTGTGATACCCAAACCTTAAATTCATTATTATTTAACAAACTAAGATTTTCAACTGACTCTAAAGATTTTTGAACTGAGCGCAACACTTCGCCCTCTTTTGAAACTTTTTTACTCATAATTTTTTACCTTCTGCCTTATTTTTCCATTCAATCATATTTAGTTGGTTAGACTCTATTGTGTCCAAACGGCTAAACCACTGATTATTATTTAATATAGAATGACGCATTGCCACAAAAGCACGCATAATCTGGATATTTACACTTATAGCTTAAAGTTCTCCGTCCACCATAATTAAACATATCATTCACTGTATCTACACTTTCCAAACTTGAAATCACAATTGTGATTTCAAGTTTAGTACTTCTTTTTTGGTTATTTGAAACATGAAATCCTCCGGAAAACGCTCTATATTACGTTTCACAGCTTGGTTAAGAGTTCTTGTTTCCACACCATAAAGTCGTGCAAGATCACAGTCGAGCATCACTTGCTTACCTCTTATATTTAAAATAAGAGATTCTATTTGTTCTAAAGGTTTTTGAATACTTTGCAACGCATCGTTGCATGACGATGTTAATTTTTTACTCATAAAGACTAAAAATTAAGATTAATAATTCAGTTAATAAAATTGCGCGCTACACCGAGCGGTGCAACATTCAATTTTTACACACAAAATGTAATATCAAGACCTAACCTTTGCCTCAGTTCAAAGGCTTATACAAAGATAGCAAAAACGAGCGAAATTTTACTACTTTTTGCCTATGATAAATTCTGCAGTTTTTTCGGCGGCTATGGAGGTGCCAAGGGTTTGGGCGATTTCGGCGTAGCCAGAAAGGATTTGTGAGCGGTAGTCGGCAGAGAAAAGGAGTTTTTCAAGCTCTGCTGCGGTGTTTTCTGCAGTGAAGAAATGCGCAAGAAGCTCGCGCACCACGCCACGTTTTGCAATGATATTTACAAGTGAAACATGTGATATTTTAAGTACACGTGAAAAAATTGCGTATGTAAGTCTGCCAAAAGCAACGTGATAACAAACCACCTGAGGAGTGCCAATAAGAGCGGTCTCAAGTGTAGCAGTGCCAGAATTTACCACGGCAGCAGACGCATGTGTAAGTAGGTCGTATGTTTGGTCGAAGACAAGTTTAAGTTCACCAGCATCGGCATAAAGTTCTGGACGCACAGCAGATGTGGCAGCAAGCACAAACTGATAGTCCTTGAACTTGTCTGTAAGTAATTCTTTATATACTTTCAGTGAAGATTTTACCTCTTGTGCTCTGCTTCCTGCAAGAAGCGCAATAATAGGTTTGTCTTCAAGACCATTTTTCTTTAAGAATTCTTCTTTTAGGGTAATAGTTCTGCCCACAATAGACTCCACGCAAGGATTGCCCACGTATGTGGCCTTATAACCATGACGAGCATAAAAATCTACCTCAAATGGGAATATTGCATAGACCTCATCCACATATTTTTTTATCTGCTCCACACGATGCTCCTTCCACGCCCAAATCTTTGGTGGGATGTAGTAAACTACCCTTAAGCCTAGTTCTTCTTTTGCGTATTTTGCAATTTTTAGGTTAAACCCAGGATAGTCAATAAGAATTAAAACATCTGGAGCGTACTCTCGTAGGTCTTTTTTGCAGAATTCTATATTGGAAAGTATTTTGCGCAGGTTTAGAAGTACATTTATGAAACCCATCACCGCGGTATCACGAAAATGACGCACCAAAACGCCGCCTTCCGACTGCATTTTGTCGCCACCGTAATATCTAAAGTCGGCATTAGGGTCTTTCATTTTTAAAGCACGCATCAGTTTAGAACCATGCAAGTCGCCCGATGCCTCTCCCGCAACAAGATAATACTTCATATTACGTATATAAGTAAAACAACATACACAAATACGGTGCAAGCCCCAGCACTCCCCCTCTACAATAGTTAAAACTATCAGACTTGTAACCCAAGAAAATCATGATTAAATCTGGGAGCATACAGAATAGTAAGTACTGCATAAACACTGGCTGACGCATCCACGCCCCTACTTCAGCAATATCAGAACCAGAAATAGCAGTCCAAGTACACACAAACAGGAGCAAAGGAGCAAAAAAGCAGGTAACTAACCCTATCCAAAACTTGTCTAGTTTAGCCTTCATAGTCCCAAGATTTTAGTTTGTTTACGGTGTCGTAGTGTGTCATATCCACATGGCATGGCACCACAGAAGCATATCCATTTTTCACTACAAATTCGTCTGTATCTTCTGCTTCAGGCTCATTGTTGTGTAGTTCGCCTGTTAGCCAATAATAAGTATTATCATTAGGGTCCTTACGCACTACATAGCGTTCTTGCCAACGAGCATTTGCTTGACGCACTACTTTAAAACCTTTAAGTTTCACACCCACAGGGAAGTTTACATTTAAGCAAACATCTTTTGGCAATCCCTCACGCAACACTTTCTCGGTAATAATTGAGGCATACTTCATAGCTTCAGAAAAATCGGCTCTAGGGTCGTGACTACAAAGAGAAAATCCGATAGAAGGCACACCCTCTACACAACCCTCTAGCACAGCACCCATTGTACCTGAATAAATCACAGAAATAGAAGTGTTGTCGCCGTGATTAATACCTGCAAGAATAATATCTGGTTTTCTTTCCAAAATATTATATACGGCTATTTTAACACAGTCGGTAGGTGTACCGTTGCAACGATACATTGTAAGACCATCCTTCTCAAAATGTTTCCAAATTCTAAGAGGAGTGTTCATAGTAATGGCACTAGACTGAGCAGAGCGAGGACCATCTGGTGCCATCACTACCACGTCGCCAAGATGTTGCACAGCTTCCACAAGAGAGTGAATGCCACGAGCCTCTATGCCATCATCGTTTGTTATTAATATTAAAGGTTTATTAGTCATCGATTAAATCTTCAATTAAAAGTTCTTTTGAAAACAAATATCTCACAGTGTCCATAGTCTTCCTATCATTTGCCATAATTAGGATTTTATCTCCTATATTCACCACTGTAGAACCTGTTGGGGTAATATATTGTTTTCCTCGTTTCACATACACTACTAGCGCACCATCTGGAAGTTTCAAATCCATAATTTTTTTGCCGTCGCATTCTGGATTTTCAAGCAACACTTCTTTTAGTTCAGAGGCAAAATCGCCATCTTCGTTGAAACTAAATTTGTTTCCTTCTTCTTCTTTTTTGGTTAGACCAAGTTTCTTACCCACTTTGAAGAAGGTTGTACCTTGGATAAGCATAGAAGTTAATACTACGAAAAATACAATTATAAAAATACCATTTGCCACAGGCAATTCTGCAAGCAGAGCATATGTAGCAAACACAATAGGCACAGCTCCTCTTAAACCACACCAAGACACAAACACTTGGTCTTTAAATGGCATTTTAAATGGGATAAGAGATATAACAGAAGCTAGTGGACGAGCCACCAACATAAGGAAGAATGACACTGCCAAACCTACCCCAATATATGGCAACATTTCACTAGGATTTACAAGCAGACCAAGCGCCAAGAACATTACCACTTGCATAAGCCATGCAAAACCATCAAAGAACATTACCACTGTCTTTTTGTGTGCTAATACACTATTTCCTAGCACTAATGCACATAGGTAAATAGCTAAAAAGCCGTTACCACCAAGGTATGTTGTAAACGAATATACAAACAGGTTAATACCTATACATAGCACAGGATAAAGTCCGCTAATATCAAGTTTTATATTGTTTATTAGTTTAACAAACAAATAACCTAACACTACCCCCATCACTGCACCAAGAAACATTTGCAACACAAAGTTTGGTAGCAGCAACCAATAGTTTGCATCGCCTTGTTGTATTAAAGATATAATAGTAATAGTTAGGAAGTACGCCATAGGGTCATTACTTGCACTCTCAAGTTCTATCACATCTTTTAGTTTTCTTTTAAGACCCGCCTTCTGCGTACGGAAAATAGAGAACACTGCCGCAGCATCGGTAGAAGACACAATTGCACCCAAAAGTAAGGATTCTAGGAAGGTGAAATCTGTGATATAATATGTAAATACACCTACTAAAAGAGCCGTTAAGAACACACCTAGAGTGGCCAACGAAAGACCTTTTGATGCTACTGGTTTTACACTAGATATTTTTGTATCTAAACCACCAGAAAACAAGATAAAGTTAAGTGCCAAAGTACCCAATACATGGGCAAAATAATAATCATCAAATTTCACACCAAGCCCATCACTTCCTACTAGCATACCTATAGCTAGGAAAATGATAAGTGTGGGGATTCCTATTTTAAAAGACGTTTTACTTGCTACAACACTAAATACCAATAGCGCAGAGCCCCCCAACATTGCAAGGGTTAATGCATCCATTATGCTACAAATTCTATTTTATTTGCTTTTAAAATTTCAATGGCTTGGTCTATATCGTTTGGACGAATTACCACGCTAGCTTGTTCGCCTTCAGAGAAAGCATACATATACTCAATATAAACTTTAGACTCTGCAAGTTTGTCTAAAATGCCGTATAAAGTACCAGCAGAATTACCTATACGAAGTGCCAACACGTTAGTAAGTTTCACAGCAAAACCTTTTTCCTTAAGCACTTGTTTTGCTTTTTCAGGATCTGACACAAGCACTCTAAGGATACCAAAGTCTGAGTTGTCTGCCACACTGAACGCAGTCATATTAATACCTGCCTCAGCCAACACCTTAGCCACATCGTTTAAACGACCTGTCTTGTTTTCTAGAAAAACTGATAACTGTAATGTTGTCATAATGTATCCTCCTTATTGTAATTTACGTTTGTCTAATGCTCTTTTTGCTTTACCTTGGCTACGTTCCATACTTCTTGGCTCTGCCAAAATAATATTTGGTTGAAGACCAATTACACTTTGAAGTCTAGCAGCAAGTTTCTTTTGAAGTTTAATCATACCGCTAATTTCGTCGGTGTAGTATTGCTCTTTCACTTCCACTTCAATATCAAATGTATCTGTGTTGTTTACACGGTCAACAGTAATGAAGAAGTGAGGTTCAAATTCTTCTACTTCACAAAGCACGGCTTCCACTTGAGATGGGAACACATTCACACCACGAATAATAAGCATATCGTCGCTACGACCCATAATTTTTTCCATACGCACAGAAGTACGTCCACACTCACATTTATCATAGATTAGGCGAGTTAAGTCGCGAGTACGGAAACGAATAAGTGGCATACCTTCTTTGGTTAAAGTTGTGAAAACAAGTTCACCAATAGAACCAGCAGGAAGACTTTCGCCAGTCTCTGGGTCGATAATTTCTGGGAAGAATAAGTCTTCGCAAATGTGAGTTCCGCATTGGCATTCACATTCGTGACCCACACCAGGACCACTAATTTCAGTTAGGCCATAAATATCATAAGCCTTAATGCCAAGTTTGTTTTCTATTTCTTTACGCATTTGTTCTGTCCAAGGTTCTGCACCAAATACGCCAACTTTTAAGTTCATTTTGTCTTTGAGACCAGATTTTTCCAAAGACTCTGCCAAATACAATGCGTATGAAGGAGTACAAGCAAGCGCTGTAGCCTGTAAGTCGTGCATCATAAGCATTTGTTTTTCTGTATTACCTGCAGAGATAGGAATTGTGATAGCACCAATAGTTTCGCAAGCGCCATGTGCACCAAGACCACCAGTGAAAAGTCCATAACCATACGCCACTTGTATCACATCTTGTTTTCCCAAACCATACGCAGAAAGACAACGTGCACCAGCCTCATTCCAGTTTGCAATATCGTTTTTTGTATAGCCTACCACAATAGGTTTACCTGTAGTACCAGAAGAAGCGTGAATACGAATAATTTCTTCTTTAGGCGCTGATAATAAGCCAAATGGATAATAATCTCTTAAATCTTTTTTAGAGGTAAACGGTAATTTTACTATATCGTCAATTGAGTTTATATCTTCAGGGGTAACACCTGCTTCTTCCATTCTTTTTCTGTAAGGTTCACAGTTATTGTATACTCTTTCCACCACCTTACGAAGTCTTTCAGATTGTAGTTTACGCATAGATTCTCTGTCCATGCACTCTACAGAAGGATTCCAAATCATCTTATTTTATATTAAATTGTTAGTTATTTCAATAGTTTTGTTATAATTAGGCAAAGTTACTGAAAAAAATTGCATTCTAATATCAAAAAATACAAGTTTTTGTTACATTATTATAAAATATTAAGACTAGCCACAAATATTCATTTTTTATTGCTATCTTTGTCACTTACTACGTAAGTAACCTAATTTGTCACGACTCGGCATAACTTATGCTAGCATAGTTCTGCTCTCGCTGCTCCAAATTGTGTATCAAATGAGTAAAATTTTAAACATAGAAACATCAACAACTGTTTGTTCCGTTAGCATTTCAGAAAACGGTGCATGCAAGTGTTTTAGAGAAAACTTCAATGGCAACAACCATAGCGAACTTATTGGAGTTTTCGTACAGGGAGTGTTGGCTGAAGCCGCTATTGAGCCAAAAGATTTAGATGCAGTATCATTAAGCATAGGACCAGGTTCATACACAGGGCTAAGAATAGGCACTTCGTTTGCAAAAGGTTTGTGTTATGGTAGCGACTTAAAGCTCATTACCATTCCTACCCTAAAAATTATTGCACAAAACGCAAAAGAAAAATATAGCATTGAAGAAGATGCTCTTATATGCCCAATGATTGATGCTCGCCGCATGGAAGTTTACTGCTGTTTCTACGACAGAGCGCTAAACGAGGTGCGCGAAACTCAACCAGAGATTATCGACGAAAATAGTTTTGCAGAGATTTTGCAAAGCAAAAAAGTATATTTCTGTGGCAACGGAGCTGCAAAATGCAAACAATACTTAACTCACGAAAACGCCATCTTCCTAGACGACGTGTATCCACTTGCCACAAGCATGATAGCACTAGCCGAAGACGCATTTGCGAAAAACGACTTTGCCGACATTGCGTACTTTGAGCCATTTTACCTTAAAGCAGCACACGTTACCATGCCTAAAAATCAATTAACTCCTAACTCCTAACTCCCAACTCCTAACTATTAACATGGAATACTATACAAATAAAAACAAACTAATTTTAACCGAGTATGGCAGAAACATTCAACAAATGGTGGAATATGCCATGACTATAGAAGACAGAGAAGAACGTACCAGATGTGCAAATACCATAATCAATATTATGGGTAACCTTTTCCCACACCTTAGAGACGTGAACGATTTCAAACACAAACTTTGGGATCACCTTGCTATAATGTCAGACTACAAACTAGACATCGACTATCCATATGAGCTAGTTAAACCAGAAAAACTACAAAGCAAACCAGAAAAACTTCCATATCCAAATAGAAAGATTTCTCATCGTCATTATGGCACTATCCTACCACGTTTTATTGAAGCAGTAAACACCCTTGACGAAGAAAATGAAGTAAAACTTATTCCTGTGCTTGCAAACCACATGAAAAAAAGTTTCATTGTATGGAATAAGGAATCTTCTGTGGAAGACCAAAAAATCTTTGCCGACCTATACGAACTGTCAAATGGCAGACTTAGCCTAAGTAGCGACAATCTTCGACTTAGAGACGGAAAAGATTTAATAGGTCCTTCAAATATCAATTTGAAGAAAAACAACAACAATAATAACAACAAAAACAAACCTAAAGCTAAAAAATAATATGGCATCATTTAGAATCGAAGGCGGACACAAACTTAGTGGAGAAATTACTCCACAAGGAGCAAAAAACGAAGCACTACAAGTGATTTGCGCATGTTTACTTACTAAAGAGGAAGTTATTATGGACAATATTCCTCATATAGCAGACATAATCCAGCTGATAGATTTGATGCAAAAAATGGGTGTTGAGGTAAAACAAATCAACCGCAACAAATATAGCTTTAAGGCAGAAAACATAGACCTAGACTACATTGGCAGCGCCGACTACAACAAACGCTGCACATCGCTAAGAGGCTCTGTAATGCTACTTGGTCCTATCTTGGCACGTTTTAAAAGTGCTATCCTACCTCAGCCAGGGGGCGACAAAATAGGTAGACGCCACCTAGACACACACTTTATAGGTTTTAGCAAACTAGGTGCTACATTTAGATACGAAGCAGAAAATTCACTTTACAGAATAGAAGCCGAAGAACTTAAAGGCACTTATATGCTTCTAGACGAGGCTTCTGTAACTGGCACAGCCAACATTATTATGGCAGCCGTGATGGCAGAAGGCAAAACCACCATCTACAACGCTGCTTGCGAACCATACCTACAACAACTTTGCAAAATGCTTGTGCGTATGGGAGCAAAAATAGAAGGCATTGGTTCAAACCTACTTTATATTACAGGCGTAAAAGAACTTAAAGGTTGCACCCACACTGTTCTACCTGACATGATTGAAGTGGGAAGTTTCATTGGTATTGCAGCCATGACAGGCTCTGAACTTAGAATTAAAAATGTTTCTGTAGAAAATCTAGGCATTATTCCAGATAGTTTCAGAAAACTGGGCATAAAACTTATTATTGAAAACGACGATATTATTATTCCAGAGCAAGACGTATTTAAAGTAGAATCTTATATAGATGGTTCTATTTTGAGTATTGCAGATGCTCCATGGCCAGGACTTACTCCAGACCTTTTAAGTATCATCCTAGTACTTGCCACCAAAGCAAAAGGAAGTGTACTTATCCACCAAAAAATGTTTGAAAGTCGCCTATTCTTTGTAGATAAACTTATAGATATGGGTGCACAAATTATACTTTGCGACCCACACCGTGCCACAATTATAGGTATGGGAGAAAACTTCCACCTTCGCCCAGCAGTGATGACATCTCCAGACATTCGTGCTGGTATTGCACTACTTATGGCTGCACTTAGCGCAAGTGGCACAAGCGTTATTCACAATATAGAGCAAATAGACCGTGGATACGAAGCCATAGATGAAAGACTTAACGCACTAGGCGCGAAAATTACAAGACAATGAAAAATTACATAATCTTTATATTATCATTAATATTACTTTCTAGCTGTGCGGAAGATCCAGGAGCATACAAAGTAGAAGAAGAACTAGATATATATGCTCAACGATTCTTTACCTACGCAAAAGATTATGGTTACAACTTCGACGACAAAGGGCTCATTATGAGGTTCTCAAATTTAGGTGGTCATAGAGCCGGTACTTGCTATATAAACAAAATTCCAATTGAAATAGAAATAGATAGTTTATATTGGAAAGGACTTACAAAAAGTTATCTTGCTAACGACCGCAAAGAACTAGTTGTGTTCCATGAAATGGGACACGGCTTCCTACGACGCGATCACTTTAATAATGTTCTTAAAAACAACGATTGGCAAAGTATGATGTGCGGAGGCGAACTACCAAATAAAAGAGGAAGCAACATCAATTACAGAGGAATGAGAAAAGAATATTATATAAAAGAACTTTTCACTCAAACCACTGAAGCACCAGAATGGAGCACTTATATTCCAAACTTTTCTGGTATGTTTCAACATTTGCTTTACCAATTAGATATTAAAAATCCACAATTCCCCCTTATAAAACAAGACAACTTCTATAGTAGAATTGAAAATGGAGAGTTCGTAGCAACTTCATACAAAGGCAATCATGCTTTACCATTTTCTGGTTTAGTAAATACTTTAGATAATTTTTGCGTAGAAGCCAACATTAAAGTTGTTCCTAATGAAGCAAATGTAAAAGCATTAGTTGGTATGTTTTTTGGAGAGCCTGATACTGATAAAAAAGACGCCAACATACACTATATATCACTAGATGGCACACAACATATTCTTGTAGGCGAAACAATATGCGGGTTTCCATTTTTGGACATATACAATGCTGGATATAATTTGAGTGACTATACAAAAATTAAGATATACAAACAAGGTGAATTTGTATACTATTATATCAACGACACCTTTGTATATAATAATGATATATCAGACCTAGTACGAGCAGGGGAAGAAACTGGTTTGATGTTGTATGCAGGAAATACCGTATACGTGAAAGACTTTAAAATATACCTAGATACTCCTAGCAATAGATCGTATAAAAAAATGGTTCCTCAACTATATGAAATTGAGAAACCAGATATAGACAATAGAGAATTTTAATTATCTAAGACCCTTAAGTACAAATTTTGCTATATGGTCGCGTCTACTTTTCATTTTTCCTGAAAGGTGTCGTCTGTTGTATGGAGATTCTAGACCTTTCACTGCGTAGAATATCATAAGAGTAGCAGTTTCAATGCTTTCTATCGAGAAAGAACCTCTTTCCACACCATCTGTCAGAATTTCGCGAAGCATCTTTATTTCCATTAAGTCTGTGCTTCGGCGAGCAATTTCCATAGCTTTAATATCACTAAAAAAGTCGGCACGCAGAGTACCATTGTTTCTTACAATATCGTTGATGGTATCTAGGTGAATATAGATAAACTCTATGATTTTCTGATCTGGAGTGAGTGCAGAATGTAGCACAGACTCTAGTTTAGATATTAATGTAGAAAGTTCTTGTTCTACCACTGCATTGTACACATCTTCTTTAGATTTAAAGTAAGTATACAAAGTTCTTCTGCCTTTGTTTGACTCTTCGGCAATGTCATTCATAGTGGCTTGTTGCACGCCGATGCGAGCAAATACCTTTCTAGCAGATTCTATTAAAAGCGCCTTCGTTTTTTGCATACTTAGTTTGTATTTTTTTGCACAAATAAGTGGTTTTGTGCAAAAATATAATATAATTTCTTTTTAATCAAGTTTTTAAGCAAAAAAAATAATTTAAAATATTATTTTTGCAGTATGAAAAACAAAATTCTCACATATATCAATAAAGAAAGCCTACTAAAAAGAGGAGAAAAAGTAATTGTTACTTGTAGTGGCGGAGCAGATTCTATTTTCCTACTTCATATATTAAATAAGTTGGGATTTGACTGTGTGGTGGCGCATTGCAACTTTCACTTAAGAGGCGAAGAATCTGATAGAGACGAAAATTTTGTGAGAGAATTTTGTGAAAAAGAAAACCTAACACTTCTAGTAGAGCATTTCGATACCAAAAAGTATGCAGCAGAGAATAAACTCTCTATAGAAATGGCTGCTCGCGAGCTTAGATATACTTGGTTTGAGAAGGTGAGAGAGAAACACAATGCACAGGCCATTGCAGTGGCACACCATAGCGATGACTCTATCGAAACCATTCTACTTAATCTGCTTCGTGGCACAGGATTGAGGGGCATTTGTGGCATTCGTCCGCGCAACGAATTTGTGGTGCGTCCGCTCCTTTGTGTAAACAGAAAAGAAATTGAAGACTATCTTTCTGAGCAAGGCATTGGCTATATCACCGATTCCACAAATCTTGAAAACGAATATACTCGCAACAAGATTAGAAATATTGTAATGCCTATTTTAAGGGAGATAAATCCACAAATCGACTCTGTAATGCTTAGCAATGCAGAAAACTTTGCTGCAGCAGAAAGTATTTATAAAGATGTAATAGAAAAAGAAAAATCATCTGCCGTGAGTGCAACAGATGATTCTTATATTGTAGATTTAAAAGTGATTCAAAAATTTTCTGAGCCTTTTACTCTTCTTTATGAATGCTTAAAAGATTTTTCTTTCCATCCTGCCACCATTAGAACCATGCTCAGTGCCGAGGGCAACACCGTCTTTAAAACGGGAAAACACATTGCGCGTAAAGAGAAAGGGAAACTGATAGTTACTGTAGTTAGGGAGTTATAAAGTTGATTTGCTTTGGTAGCAACTCCACATTAATCTCATTTGTAAACTCTTGCAGAATGCCGTCTACTTCTGAAATAATAGGCTTTTCTGATTTTACTTTTATCTTTTTAGCTTTATAAAGGTGTACAGATTTGTGTTCAAGAAGTCGGCCAGTAAATAGCAAAGGAATTGCTTTAAGAATCTTCACCAAATTTAGACTTTCCACCACCATAATATCAAGTAGTCCGTCATTTGGTTTTGCCTCAGGCGTTTGTTTAATACCACCTCCAGTGTAACAACCATTACCCATAGAAGCTGTATAACTTAAGCCTTTAAATGTTTCTTTGCCGTCGAACTCATACTCCATCACTTGCGAACGTTGTTTAAACAAAGTAAGGAAAAGCGCAAGAGTGTATGTCCAAGAAGCACCTTTAAAGGTATGTTGTAGAGAGTTTGTAAGTTCTAGCACTTTAGCATCAAAACCAAGTCCGTAGGCATTGATAAAATAACGAGTAACAGCCTTTTCGTCTGTATTGTACTCTATTCTACCCACATCCACTTTTACTATCTCGCCTGTGGCTAAAACATTTATTGATTTATCTATGTTTCTGTCTAAGCGCCAATATCTACCCCAATCATTTCCTGTGCCAAACGGAATAAGACCAACAGCAAGTTTAGAAAGGTCTTCACCAGACTTCATTAGCCCGTCTATCACCTCACTAAATGTGCCATCGCCTCCCATTACGGCTAGTCTAGTATGTCCTTTCTTTAATATATCTGCAGCAAGTTCTCTGGCATGCCCCACTCTTTCTGTGAAAAAATATTCAAATTTGATGCCTGCTTTGGCAGCTCTTTCGTCCATTTTTTTCCAGAAATTCTTGGTAGAGCGTGTTCCAGCAAACTTGTTTGCTATTAAAGCATAGTTTATCATATTCTAGATGATTTGTTTTGTAAATATGCGTCAGCAAGTACCATAGCAGCCATAGCTTCTACGATAGGTACTGCACGAGGAAGCACGCAAGCGTCGTGACGTCCACGCACTTTTAGCATTGTGGCGTTTCCATCTTTGTCCACTGTTGGTTGCTCGGTAAGAAGTGTTGCCACAGGTTTGAATGCTACTCTAAAGTAGATATCCTGACCATTTGAAATTCCACCTTGTATGCCACCAGAATTGTTGGTAAGTGTAGTAATTTTGCCATTTTCAGATGTGAAAATATCGTTTACCTCGGAGCCATATTTTTTAGCCATCTCAAATCCCATGCCATATTCAAAACCTTTTGCAGCATTGATAGACATCATGGCTGAAGCCAAGTTGGCTTGAAGTTTACCAAATACTGGTTCGCCCCAACCCACTGGCACACCACTTATATTACATGTGATAACACCACCCACGGTGTCACCTTTTTCTTTTGCTTTAAGAATTACTTCTTCAATGTTTTCTGTTTCGCCACCTACTTCTGTCATTTTAGCCACAATTTCTATATTGAGACCTGCTTGTTTAAGCATAAGTTTGGCAAGCGCACCAGACACCATTCTACAAGCTGTTTCTCTAGCAGAGCTTCTACCTCCACCCCTGTAGTCTCTAAAACCATACTTTTCGGTATAGGTGTAGTCTGCGTGAGAAGGACGAAATACATCTTTTACATTTGCATAGTCGTTTGAGTGTTGGTTTGTGTTGTAAATAACAAAACCTATAGGCGTGCCAGTAGTTTTTCCTTCAAAAATACCTGAAAGAAACTCCACTTTGTCGGCCTCATTTCTTGAGGTTGTAAGACAAGACTGACCTGGTCTGCGACGATCAAGTTCACTTTGTACAAACGCCTCATCTACCACCACACCTGCTGGGCAACCATCTATCACACCACCCAAGGCTCTACCATGAGATTCCCCAAAACAAGTTAGACGAAATATATTTCCAAATGTATTCATGATATATTTAATTATTCGCAAGAGCAGTCGCAAGAGCAAGAAGAGCAGCTGCCTTCTGAGCAACCACCACCGCAACCAGAGCATGCTGGAGCCATTGCGTTAGCGATTTCCTCGTCAGATGCTTCGCGTTTGATTAATACTTTACCCACGAAGTGAAGATTTTCACCTGCTAGAGGGTGATTTAGGTCTACTTTTACAGTTTTTTCGTCAGAAGAAACCACAGAACCATTGAAACGGTTGCCTTCGCTATCAAGAAGTGGAAGCACGTTGCCTTCTACAAATAGTTCTTCGTCGATTTTACCATCTACCATAAAGATTTCTTTTTCTAGTGTAACAACTGCTTCGTCGTCGTATTCACCGTATGCTTCTTCTGCTGGAATAGTAAAGTCGAAAGTTGCGTTAAGTTCGGTAGCTAAGATTTCGTTTTCAAAACGTTCTAGAGCCATACCTACACCAGAATAGAATGTGAAAGGTTGATTTTCTGTTGCTTTTTCCATTAGTTCTTCTGGCTGTCCACAAAATAAGTCGTAACTTACTGCAATATACATCTTTTTCATAAATAAAATAAAATTAAGTTCGTCAATACCAATTAATTAAATTACTTGTGTCACTTTCTTTTTCGTATTTCAAATCTTTAAGCATTGTTGATTTCACACCAATCATAAAGTCGTATGTTTTGTATTTGCCGATAGGCACAAAACTAATAGACATTTGCCAACAGTGCAAATCTTTTGCTATAGAACAGTTCATATAGTTCCAAGAATTGTTGGTTATATCATAGTATGTTGAAAAACTTGCCGACCATGTTGGTGTAAACTTAATATTACCAGAAATGCTCAAGTTGTGGGTAAGTTTTCTATCATACTCCATTATTTCTGGATTAAATTTGTCGTAGCCGTATCTTACACTATAATTTAGAGTAAGACTCCATGGCACTTTAAATTCTTGATAACCAAGTTCTTTATCTGTTTTTTCTATAATTCTTCCACTCTTATTATCTTCAAGTGGGCTCAATCCGTCTATAGTATTTTCAAGTTCTGAAGTGTATGCTTCTTCTTTTGGTTTTTCCACCTTCTTGTCTTTTCGCTTAAAGGTAGCATTAGAGAATGTGTAACCAAACGAAGTACCTGTGCTCATAAGTCTAAATAGCACTTTATTCTTCTCAAATTGTGATACATTCACTTTTACTGGATTGCCAAAACTATTTAATTGATATGTATATGGGTCGAATATCATATCCAAATTGAGGCTAAACTTATCTAAGAATTTCAACCTTAGGTTTGCATTCACATTTGACCAATTGAGTGAGTCTGCCACAAAGTTGTACGATGTGCCAAAACTAAGATTATCTATCAGAGTAATTTTTTTACCCTTGTCGGTAGAATCATTTGCTCCCCAATATTTCATTTCTAAATTGTTTGACACACTAAAGGATATTGCCGCAGCCCGTCCTCTACTTGGTGAACCTCCATAAACGCCAGATGCATATCTGTCATAATATACGGTTTGTGTAGTGCCATCGCTAGCAGGACGTTCGTACGAGCCCCAATAACCCCATCTCTCGTGTCCAAAATCTGGATTATACGAGAAACTTACAGATGGAACCAACTTATGTCTAAAGACAGGTAGTCTCTTACCATTTTTACTCTTGAGTGTATAAAAACCAAACAACTGAGTTTGGAAACCTACAGAAACATTTGCTTGGTAAATATTATAGAAACCATACGTTGTATCTCTTGCCACTGCACCATCTACTCCACCTTCCCATCTTTGGTCTATTCTTTGGAAGTACCATTTCAAGTTGTTATTCATTGAAATGTTCATATTTAGGTACTTAAACAAAGTAAACGAAGCAGAAATTGGTAATGCATGCTTCATACCCACCTTCCAGTCGCGTAGATACTGCATATCCTTAAACTCACTTTCCTTAGCAGTGGTACTATTGGTAAGGCTCATATTATATGTAAGCGCAATTTTTTCATACCATTTTGTTTTGCCAACTGCTTTTTTCCTTTTGAAAGGGTACTGCCTACTCATACTCAAACTTAACGACGGAAGCTGTAAGTTGATAGTAGAGTCGGATGTTCTTTGGTTTACATACATACTCATAGATAGTGTAAACGGACTTTCTGGAAACTTCTGAGTGAGTGTTACCGTAGAACTTTTTGTATTCTGAGATAGCACCGATGGGTTGTAATAACTATCCACATCGTTTTGTGCATAACTAGAGGTAGAAAAGTTTACACTTGCAGAGAATGTTGTATATGGACTACTTTTTGGATCTTGTGTATGCGACCAAAGTACTCTAAAGTTATTGGTCTTTTTATACGAAGGGGTATATTTCTCGCCAGAAACATTGCTTATATAGCTCAAGTTGAACTTACCACTAAATTTGTATCTCCACTTATAACTTGATGCCAATGCTAGCCCCCACGAGCCTTTTGAATAAATATCAGACGTGATTGCTAAGTCGATGTAGTCACAAATGGCAAAATAATAGCCTAAGCCTTTGGCATAAAAACCTCTATTAAGTTCATCACCCAATGTTGGAAACAAAATACCTGAAGAGTATGTTTGATTTACCGGGAAATATCCAAAAGGAAGAGCAAAAGGTGTTGGCAAATCTTCAATCACCATATACGCAGGACCTGAAACAATATATTTTCCTTGTTTCATTTTTGCCTTTGTTAGTGCAAAATAGAAGTGTGGGTGTTCGTGGTTGTCACATGTTGTATATTTACCATTTTGCAAACAATAAACATCTTCATCCACCTTCTTGGTCTTTTCTGCTTGCACATAACCTTCGCCTTGTTCTGTTACAGTGCCATAGACAAAACCTTTCTTGGTTTTAATATGATACTTCATAGATTTAGACTCTATCACTTCCGAACCGTCTTTAAACACAGGTGTACCAACATATTTACCTGTAGAATCCATCACACCAGATGCATATACAATGTTACTATCTAGGCTTAGTCTAATATAGTCTGCCTTAAGTTCCATGCTCTGATACTTAACAACAGCATCGCCATATAGAATAGCAACATTGCTACCAACCATTATAATAGAGTCTTTTGCGCTATAGGTAATATCTGATTCTATGGCATTAGAAGATTTCTTCTGCTGCGCAAATATCGAAGTTGATACAGAGCAAACTAGAAGCAGTAAGATTATATGTAAATATTTTCTAAACAGAGTCTTTTCTTAATTATGTATATAATAAGGTGCAAATTTACTATTTTTAAGTGAAGTATAAAAAAGATAATTGTGATTTTATATATTTTTAAAGACTTATTTTTAATCTTTTGGCAAAAAATAACTACTTTTGCAACGTGAAATATTATATTATTATGAAAAAAATATATACTATTCTCCTTTTTCTAGGATTTTTACTACCTACGTATGCTTTTACTATAGTTTTGGACGCTGGTCACGGTGGTCACGACGCTGGTGCTGTAGGAAGTTTTTCTAAAGAAAAAAACATAAACCTACGCTACACATTACTTGTAGGTGATATGATTAAAAAGAATATTCCAGACGCTAAAGTTATTTATACACGCGACAAAGACGTTTTTGTTGACCTAAACGAACGTGCTCGCATAGCAAACAGAAATAAAGCAGACCTTTTTGTTTCTATTCACACCAACTCTTCTAAAAACACCTCTGCAAACGGTATGGAAACATTTACCTTGGGGGTATCTCGTAGCAAAGAAAACATGGAGGTAGCTATGCTAGAAAACTCCGTTATTAAACTTGAAGAAGATTACGAAACAAAATACGAAGGTTTCGACCCAAACTCTGTAGATTCATACATTATGTTTGAATTTATGAAAGATCAATACACCGACAGAAGTATTACTTGTGCCGATTTCATTCAAACAAAAATGATAAACACAAGCAAACGCAACGACCGCGGTGTGCGTCAAGCTGGTTTCCTTGTGCTTAGAGCCACAGCAATGCCATCTGTGCTTGTAGAGCTTGGTTTTATTTCAAACAAAGACGAAGAAAAATACCTTAACAACAACGAAAATCAAGTAAAACTTGCTACTGCTATTTTCAACGGTATCAAAGAATACAAACATGAGCTTGACAAGAAAAGCGGAACTGTTAATAGTGAGGAGTTAGGAGTGAGGAGTGAGGAGTTGAAAGCTGAAGTAACTAAGCCTGCAGAAGTGGCACAACCAAAGAAAGATTTAGAAGCTAAAGAAGAAATAACTCCTAACTCCACACTCCTAACTCCTAACTCTGAGTACGAGTACGAGTTTTTCATTCAATATCTAGTTTCTAAAAACAACTATAAAGCAGACAACGCCGTATTTAAAGGTCATACACCTACAAAGGTTTTAAACGAAAACAACCTTTATAAATACTTAATTGGTCCATTCGACGTAAATACAGTGTTTACAAAACGCAATGAAATTACAAAAAACTTCCCTGATGCGTTTATAGTAGCGTATAAAGAAGGTAAAAAAGTTTCTACACCAGAAGCTATTCAAGAAGCAAAAGACAAACTTAAATAATATGGAAAAGAAAAAATTTATTTCTCGTGAAGTGAAAATCGGCATCATAGTAGTAATTGCTATTGGTATGCTATACTTCGGTCTAAACTACCTTAAAGGTATCAACATTTTCAAACCTGACACATATTTTTATGCAAAATATGACAGAGTAGATGGTGTAGTAAAAACTACTCACGTATATGTAAATGGCTTCCAAGTGGGACACGTTAGCGACATTATTTTCGACTACACAAAAGAAGCTCCTATCGTACTAGAAATTACTGTAGATAAAAAACTAGTTATCCCAGTAGGTACTGTAGCAGAAGTTTATGACAATGGTCTAATGGGTGACAAAGCTATCCAATTAAGATTAGGTAAAAGTAGCGAAGTACACAGCACTGGTGATACCCTACTTTCTAGCACACAAAATGGTTTAATTGCTGGCATCGTAGACAAAATCCTTCCTCCAATTATGCAACTTGTGCCTAGCATCGATTCTACTATCGTGGCACTTAAAAACGTAGTAGAAAGCCCAGAGGTGAAGAGCCTACTTCAAAATGCTGACGCAACTATGGCAAACCTAAAACGTAGCACAGGTAAACTTGATGGTGTAATTGACACTGTTCAATATATTTGCAACGACCTTTCTGGTGTAACTAAATCTCTAGACAAAGTAGATTGGGACTCAACAATGGTTTCAATTGAAACTACACTTGAAAATCTTAAATCTACCACAGACAAGTTTAATAGCACCGACAACAGCATAGGAGCACTTCTAAACGACAAAGCTTTATATGCAAACCTAGACTCTACAGTTAATAGTGCAAATGCTCTACTAATGGATTTAAAAGCTAATCCAAAACGCTATGTTCACTTCTCTGTTTTTGGTGCAAAAGAAAAGAAAGAAGAGAAGAAAGAAGACAAAAAAGTAGAAGCTGAAAAATAAATAAATTTTCACATTTTTTAACATATTTAGGTAAGTGCTTGATTATAAGTACTTACCTATTTTTTGCGAATTTATTTGATAAAAAACTTGCAATTTTGTAATAGTTTGAAAATCAACAAGTTTAGACTATTCGCACCTTTTGTAACTATATAACTTGCTCATTTTCAGTATTTTAATTTAACCTTTTTATTTTCAACTAGTTATACTTTTTTCTAAATTTCCAAAAAAAATATTGTTTTTTTTTTCAGAAAAAAAAATACATTTTTGCATCCGACTTAAAAACAAATACTAAAAAAATACACACAACGCGAAATGGATAATAATTTAACAATTAAATGGCAGGAATGTCTTCACATTATAAACGATAATGTGGACATTAATGAATTCGAGACTTGGTTCAAGCCTATTGAGCCTATTAGTTTCGAAGATAACAAATTTACTATTAAGGTACCTAGCCAATTCTACTATGAATATATAGATTCTCAATACTCAGATCTAATATGTTCTACCATCAAGCGTGTATTCTCTACTCCTGCTCAACTTTATTATCGCGTTGTTATTGACCAAGAGAATGAGAATAAAGGCACAACACAATTAGCAGGTTCAGAAACAAATAAAACATTACGTAAAAAACATTCTACTGAATTTGACTCACAATTAAACCCAGAATTAACATACAATAATTTCATTGAGGGCGAATGTAACCGTTTGTCTCGCACTGTAGGTGTTAACATTGCAAGCCAACCTGGCAAAACAATTTTCAACCCTCTATTTATTTATGGTAAATCTGGTGTTGGTAAAACACACTTAGTAAATGCTATTGGTTTAAAGACAAAAGAACTTCACCCACAAAAGAAAGTTCTTTACGTGTCTGCAAACCTATTCCAACAACAAT
>CALDPN010000017.1 GCA_937911235.1 uncultured Bacteroidales bacterium | reverse complement strand
AAACTAGGTTATGAAACTGTGTGGAGCGCATTTAAATTAGCTTCAGGCATTCCTGTATTTATGGGACATAATATTAAATATGACTTACACATGTGTCATAACCTTGGTTTAGATTATGATGTTAACAATCTAGTGGACACACAATGCTGTATCAGATTAGCACACGATGCACTGACACCAGCGAATGGAGGACCACCACTAGGATTAAAAGAGTACGCAACACAATTCATAGATAGAACAGCGAAAGACCACGAGCGTCTATTAAAGACAGAGCGTACATCAATAGCTAAGGAGTATAACTTAAAGTTAATCTCTAAATTAAAACCTTGTCCTAACCCACCAGAGGGATATAAATCTTGGACTAAAGGTGCACTTGAAGAACTATTCAAAGACGTATTAGCAACTGCTGATAGTTTACCTACAGAAGAAATGCGTAATATATATAAAGAATGGTATGAAGAATTACCTGAACGCATTAGAGCTAATATGACAACACCATTCGTTGAATCAGATAACGTACCTTACGATTTATTAAACAGAGAAAATGTATTACGTTATTCACATAAAGATATTTATTTTACATTAGCTGTTTATTATAAGACTATGCCTGTACTTAAGGCACGTAAGAACGAAGCTGGATTCAAAATAGAATGTGATGCAATACTTCCATTGTTACACATGGAACGTACTGGTTTCAAAATTGATAAGGAGTATGTTGTAGAATCTCGTGCTAGAATGTACGACTATATAAAACGTAGACGTAATGACCTATTCGATTTAGTTGGTGAACACGTAGCAATAGGACAACATCAACGTATAAAAGAAATCCTTAAAGAGAAGTGGGGATTAGATGTACCAGGTACAGGTAATGATGTACTAGGAACTATAATACCTAAACTTAAACGTGAAGGATATTCTGAAGCAGTAGATTTTATTAGTGTAGTACAAGAATTAAGAACATTAGAGAAGTGGTATTCAACATACTTACTTAGATTTATAAATGAACTAAAGAAATCAGATAGAATTTATACACAAATAAATCAAGCAGGAACTGTGTCAGGTAGGGTTACATCTGACTTCCAACAGTTTCCTAAGTATGGTATTCGTACTATAGATGATGAACCGTTATTTAACCCTAGGGATATGGTAGTTAAATCAGACGACGCAGCAGGATTATTTTATCTGGACTATTCTCAAATTGAATTAAGACTTCAAGCATTTTATACTATATTAGTAGGAGAACCAGACTTGAATTTATGTCGTGCCTATATGCCCTATAAATGTCTTACAATAATTTCGGACGGTTGTATCGGGTGTGGACAGTATCAATACCATTATGAGAAGTTTGATTACAATAACCCAGAACATATCAAGCACGCGTATGATTGGAAGTGGTACCTAGAAGAGGACCCTAAACAAGAATGGGTTAAGACAGATGTACACGCAGCAACTACACAACTTGCATTCCCAGACTTAGACCCTAAGTCAGAAGAGTTTAGTAAGTATCGTGGTAAAGTTGGTAAGCGCGTTAACTTCGCAAAGAACTATGGAGCACAGTATAGTAAGATATCTACAATGTTTCCAGAGTATAACTTTGATGAAGAAACATTACACCGTATAGATGATGCTTATTATAAAGCATTCCCTGGTGTTAAAAAATATCACGAGTACTGCTATGAGATAGCACGTTCTCAAGTATACGCTACTAACTTATTTGGAGTAAGATACTATGGACTAACAGGACATAAACTAATTAACTGTTTAGTACAAGGAAGTGGTGCTTACTTCTTAAAATTAAAGATGATAGCAGTACACAATTATCTAAAAGAAAATAATTATAAAAGTAGATTTCAGATGAACATACACGATGAGATGAGTTTCGAATTAGTGGAAGGAGAAGAACATATAATCTTTGAGATACAAAAAATAATGCAAGAGTATGACGACGGTTTAGTTCCTATCGTTGCCGACCTAGAAGTATCAAAAACTTCCTGGGCTAATAAAGTAGAATGTGAGACATTAAAGGAATACTTTATTGAGTTGTATAAACTACGTTCTGAAAAGGTCTTAAGTGAACGTGACATCAATAGATTTCTATTACAGATGGAATTAACTGTGAAATCAGTTAAACGAATTATAGACCAGAAAGTAAAGGAGTACGTAGATGCAGAGAGGAAATAGATATATACTTGCATTTGACCCTTCAGGTAATTTCAATGAGGGGAAAGGAACTACAGGCTGGTGTCTATATGACACCGAGACTAAAAAGATTGTTAAGTTCGGTGCTATTAAAGCATCTAAATATGAATCGCCTATGGAATACTGGAGTGCACATATTAAACTAATAGATGATTTAGTTGGATATGCACTTACAGTTGTAATAGAAGATTACTTGCTTTATTCTAACCGAGCTGATTCTCAGATAAACTCTAGGTTCGAAACACCTAAGTTAATCGGTATGTTACAATATGAATTATATATGCGTGGAATAAAGACTGTGTTTCAAACAGCATCATTAGTTAAAAACAGATGGACAGATGCAATCCTAGTACACAAAGGATTGATAAGACAACAAGGTGGAAGTTTCTATTTAGCTGAAACTAAACTATCTGACCATAGTCGTGATGCTATTAGACACGCAGTACACTACGCAACTTTTAGAAAGGACTAATTATGGAATTTGAAAATCTAGAAATAGTCTGTAATGCATCAGAATTATCTGAAGAAGAATACGCATTAGTTAGAAAGGATTCACTAGGTGCTAGTGATTCTTCTATTATATGCGGAGTTAATTTATACAAAAAATTAGAGCAACTAATTATGGAAAAGAATAGTAAGTTTATTACTGAAGAAGAAAAAGAGATAGGTAAGAAACCAGCAGTACGTATGGGTAGAGATTTAGAACCGCTTGTGTTACAACGCTTTGCAGAGAAACATAATGTGGAAGTGGTTAAACCTGCGTATATGTACCGCATTAAGGAGTTTCCCTATCTTACAGTCAACTTCGATGGAGTTATCCCCAATACAGACGATGACGCAAAAGTACCTGTTGAGGCTAAATGTGTTACAAGATTTGGAGCTAAGTATTACAATAAGCTGGCAAATCATAGAGAGATACGAGAGATGGAGATTGTCAGAAGAGGAAATATACAGGAGCATATCAAATATTATGCAAGTAAATGTGGAATCCCTGCTTATTACTATACTCAAGTACAACAACAACTGCTTGCCTCTGGAGCTCGCTATGGATACCTTAGTGCGTTGTTCATTGAGTCCTGGGAGTTCGTGGACTTCTTGGTGCCAAGAGATGAAATCACAATCACACATATAATTAGTGCTGGTGCAAAAGCAGATGAAAAGATAACAAAAAGACAGGCTTCATAACCTGTCTTTTTTTTTATGTTCAATTACTTAACTTTAAGTACTTGATTTTGTTTTCTGTCATACGCACGTAGTATCTTTGGATTCATATCTAAATCATATAACAATCCTTTGAACACGTACGCTAATGACTCTGGTGTTGCTGGCTGTGTTATATAATAAGGATTAACACGTTTTGCTTTCCACCTGTTATACCAGTTATAACTATTATAATAGTACCTGCGTGTATAAGGAATACGTTTATAACTTCTTCCTGGGAAGTACTTAGCACTAGGATATCTTGTAATACGTATTCTTGAATTAGAA
>CALDPN010000016.1 GCA_937911235.1 uncultured Bacteroidales bacterium | reverse complement strand
AAGAAGAAAAATTAAAATACAAACCTAACTCTCGTGCTGGCAGAGTAGCACTTGCATACCTTGACAACCTAGCGCGCATGAGAGCTAATTTATATAACGTGGGTTCTGGAAAGCAAGACTTAGTGTCTTTCTTTGACCCATCAAAACTTCGTAACGCTGCCTACTACTTGAACA
Source organism: uncultured Bacteroidales bacterium (assembly GCA_937911235.1). Lineage (GTDB taxonomy): Bacteria > Bacteroidota > Bacteroidia > Bacteroidales > Paludibacteraceae > Enterocola. Next base: position 3,370 of record CALDPN010000016.1, on the reverse strand, counting down.
AACAAGTATTCGGTACAGCGATTCATCAAGGCGTGACAGGTTTGTCACAGGTTGAAAATAAAACAATCGCAAATGCGTTTGCCAAATTCTTGCCACGTTCTGGCCACAAAGAAGATATGGCATACTCTAATCTTGCAATGCACTTGTTCTCACAGCTTGACCTTGATAAGCATTTCAACGAAACAGGTCTTTCTCGTGTGAGCTTGAACGAAGTCAGAGACGCCTTGCTTGAAGGCGCTATTCCTGGACAGGGTTCGCCACTTGACCGCTTGGTATTCAAGCACGGTAAAAAGAATATCGAGACAGCAGCACAGATAATCTCAGAAGGCTTCTGGGGTAACGACCTAGACATAGGTTTAATCAACAGACTTCATAACGGTTCGAACAGTATCTCTGCTGAAATGGCAGGACATAAAGCTAAGTTCCTAGAAGACTTGAAACCACAGCTACACTACAAATCTCTTGTAGCACAGAAAGAAGACCTTGCTTCATTCGGCTATGACAATATGAAATCTTGGTACGAAGCTGATATGGGCAAGGCTAAGAAGGCATACGCTGTTCTTTCTAAGGCAGGCTCAGAACCGTTCCAATTCTATGAGTCAATGAAAGAAATTGCTCGTACCTATGCTAACAAAGTGGCACCGAATAAGCACGGCATCCAGAACGCTAAGGTACTTCAAGAATCTGTTGGTTCCGACAGGTTTGAGTCAGCTCTTCGCTTTGCAGTAAACACAGTATGTGGTACGTACACAATACCAGCTCAGCAAGGCGTGCGTGTAGCACAACTCGCTGTCCGTGTCTTATCTGCACCAATGCTAATGAAGGCTGGTTTAAAATCAGTATCAGATTACAACTACCAGTTCCAAGACCTTGTTACAATGGGCTTATCTTCTGGAGCAGACTTTGGTACCAGAGGACGTATCGCAGGCAGATTGCTTAAATCATTAACAACAGACCGTGGATTAAATAACCGTATTTACTTGAACCAGCTCGTAAGTATGGATACTATATATGAGAAAATGTTGAACACTCCAATGTGGGGCAACCGCGCTGGTGAAATGTCTCGTGCTGCTGGTAAGCAAGGTGCAGCTCAATTAAATGAATATGCGCCAAACCTATTGAAAGCAGAGAGATATATTAAAGGCTATTCAGACTTCTTGCTCAACAAGATGGCTTGGATTGGCCCACTAACAGAACTCAACCGTTCGAACGCTGCTATCCAGATAATGCAATCTGTAGCTGAATTTGCTACTGAGGGCAACACTTGGAAAAACATAGCAGGCAATAACCAAAGACTTATTCAAACCCTTGAACGCTATGGTATCAATGAGTTTGAGTGGGATAACATTCTATCAAAAGATTGTATTATGGGTCTTGATGATTACATCAAGAAATATCAGAAGTTTAATACAGACCACTTCGGTAATGCTCCGATGTTCTTCCCAGACCTAGTGGCAGAACTATCAGATGAGCAGATTGCTGGTTACTTGAAAGCACAAGCAAAACCTGCAACAGAACGTGCTATCCAAATGTACCGTCAGAACCTTGTTGACAAAGCAGCGATGCTTGTAAACGTAGGCGCAGATGAGATGACATCAATTCCGACAGCACGTATTCAAGGTGCCTTGTTCGTAGGTCACAACCCTAACACATGGGCAGGCTTTGGCTTCGGTTCTGTATTACAGTTCCAAACATTTGGTGCGGCTGTAAACTACTACCACTGGGGTAGAAGATTAGCAACACACATGGTGGCAGGTGACGAGACATTCAACAAATTCTTGATGTCTGTGGCATGGCAATCAGCAGCACCAGACATGCTTGGCTATATATCTGAACTTGCTCTATCTCAGTTCTTTATCAACGAGGCTATCTCAGAAATATCTGGAACCAACAGAAGATTGTACAATGACGCTGGACAGTTCCAAGGTGATGCTCTTGTAGGCAAAATAGGCAAAGCATATTCAGACCAATTAGGTTTCTTTGGCCCTGCGCTTGACGCAGTAATAACAGGTGTGACATCTCCGAGGGGTATGGGTGGTGGTATCGCGCTGCCTGTACTTCCGTCAGCCTCATCAGCTACCAAAAAGGTAGGTCGTATCTACGATGCAGCTACAAAAGAAAGTGTCAAAGGACACCGTGGCAAGGCTATCGCTGGTGCAGTAATACAAGACGTAGCTGAAATGACAGGTATCCCTAACCAACCATTCCTACAAGCAGCATGGTCACTCATTCTCGGTGACACTCTGACAGAGTGGCAGAAAGGAAATACTTATAATAAATATATGAGACAGCGTCGTCGCAAGGGATACGGCCCTAGCTGGCTACAATACGGTTGGGACGCATGTACAGACATGTTTACTAACTAGCGATAAAATGCTATAATAAAGCAGGAGGATTGCTATGACGCTTATAGAAGACGACAGCCCTAAAGCCCAGTACCACGGCCCTTTTACCAAAGGCCAGCTACTGCCTTTAACTTTTTCATATACAGACAAATCCCACGTGAAGATGTTGATAGATGGAGCTCCAGCTATATTCAACGTGGACTACGAAATTATAACTGAGCCAAGTGACGAGCACCCAGTGGCATACCCACAATCTGCTTATATCAAGGCAGACATGCCAGATGTTATGCAGATAACTTTGTATAGGGAAACTCCACTTGACCAGCAAGCACCGTTCCCACAAAACGGTAAGTTCCGCTCAGAACGTATCGAGCAAGCCCTTGATAAGTTGACAATGCAACAACAAGAGCAAGAAGAAAAATTATCTCGTTGTATCATAGCACCTATCACACTGGAAGAGTTCAATGGTCAACTCCCAGAACCTGCTGCTGACCAAGCATTGAAATGGAATGCAGATGGTACAGCACTAGAAAATTACGACATCATAGGTGAACAAGAAAAGATTAGAGCCGTAGCAGAAGAAGCTAACGCCAATTCCGTTGAAGCTGTGGATACAGCCAATGAGGCAAGCGCTACTGCTACTACAGCGCTGAACAACTCTAATATTGCTATGACCACTGCTAATGAAGCGAAAGAGGCTTCTGAATATGCTGTGACAACAGCTGATGCTGCTACTGTGGTATCCAATGAAGCGAAACAGATTGCCACCGTGGCACAGGAATCAGCTGCCGAAGCAGAACAACAAGCAACAGTAAAAGCAGAAGAAGCTACAGTAAAGGCTACAGAAGCTGCGACATCTGCGGCAGAGGCTCTAGCAACAGCAAACGAAGTAAAAGAAATTATTGAAGAATTTATTGCCGCTGGAGGCGGTTCCGCTGGAGGCGGTTTCCCTATCACTTTTGGTATGTGGTCAGTCTCCAATCCTGGTGTAGAAGGTATGGTATCTAACACAGGACAGGAACTTT
>CALDPN010000015.1 GCA_937911235.1 uncultured Bacteroidales bacterium | reverse complement strand
ATGCAGCGCCTTTGCTTGCATTAAATTTGGCTTTCATAGCTGCTTTTTCAGCTTCTTTTCTTAATGAAGCGTCGATAATAGTGGTGCCTAGAGCTCCTGCTTTTGCTGAAACAACATTACCAGAGGCATCTACTTCTATACTTACCACAATTACACCTTCTTCGTTTCTGTTGTATTGAGGGGTAGGAAGACCACCGCTTAGTGAACGTCCGTTTAGGCTATAACTGTGTCCGTTGCCTGTGCCACCTCCTGTGTATGAGTTTGAAGTAGCATCGCCAAAAGGATTACCTTTGTTGCCAGCTGTACCGTTGTCGCCTTGGCTAGAAGATGAGGTATTTGTGCCTTGACCAGCAGTAGAGAATGCGCCTTTAAGTGCGTTAGCAATTTGTTGCTTTTTAGCTTCTTCTGCTTTCTTTTTCTCCTCTGCAATGCGTTTTTCTTCAGCAATACGTTTAGCCTCTTCTTCTTGTTTACGTTTTTCTTCGGCTAGGCGTTTTTCCTCTTCCTTACGTTTTTTTTCTGCTTCCTCACGTGCTTGTTTCACTGCAAGCGATTCTTCAATGTCTTGAGTTTCAAGTTCTTCTTCCACTATATCTGGTTCAGAAACTGTAGGAGGTGTGGTAGGAGTTACTGGCTCTACCTTTGGTTCTTCTACAAGTTGGTCTTCGATAGCACTTTGTGGGGCTGGTTCAAAAAGACCATCGCCAAGGTTCATATCTGAGCCATAGTTTACAGAAAGACCTTCTTCTGTGTCTGGAATAATAGTGGTAATGCCTGTAAAAAGAAGCAAAAGCAGTAGCAAAGCGTGCACCACAATTGTTCCTATGGTACCAGCTATCTTACTATCGTTGTCTTTTTTATTATTTTTCATTCTGTTTTACAGGTCGTGTTATTCGCGTACAGGACGTGTTGCAATAACAAGTTTAAATTTGTTTTTGTTCGCTATATTTAGAACTTTAACTATTTCTCTGTATGGAACGCTTTCGTCGGCGTAAAGTGCTATATACATTTCTGGTTCTTCAAGTACCACTTGTTGCAGAAATGGTTCTATATCTTCAAATGCCACTTGGCGTTCTTGTTTTTTGCCTTCTGCCACATAGAAATTGATGTCTGAGTCTATGTAAACACGAGTAAGTGGTTTGGCAGATGCTTGAGAACTGCTTTGTGGAAGAAGAAGTTTTATGGCACTAGGAGTTACTACTGTTGATGTAATCATAAAGAAAATCAAAAGTAGAAACACTAAGTCTGTCATTGAAGACATACTAAAGCTAGCACTTGCCTTATTTCTTTTCTTTAATGCCATAAAATTATTTTATAGGTTCGTTTAGTAAGTCCATAAATTCCATAGTACGGTGTTCCATTTTTTGTACCACAGAATCTAACATAGAAACAAGGAAGTTGTATGCAAAGAATGCCACAATGCCCACCACAAGACCTGCTACAGTGGTAATCATAGCGGTGTAAATACCATTAGAAAGCACTGTGATGTCTATGTTGTTTCCTGCATTTGCCATGTCGTAGAACGCTTGAACCATACCGATAACAGTACCCAAGAAACCAAGCATAGGGGCACCACCAGAGATAGTAGCAAGCATGTTGAATCCTTTTTCAAGTTTGTTGGTTTCTATGTTACCTACGTTTTCGATAGCCACAAGAATGTCGTTCATTGGTTTGCCAAGACGAGAAATACCTTTTTCTACCATACGAGCCATTGGGTTGTTTGCTTGCTCGCAAAGTTTTGTAGCAGAATCGATTTTACCTTCGGTAATGTAATCTTTAATTCTATCCATAAAGGTTTTGTCTTCTTTAGATGCTTTTTTAATGGCAACGTATCTTTCAATGAAAATGTAAACTGCCATAATAGAAAGGATTAAAAGTGGAATCATAATCCATGGACCACCTTTTTTTGCCATTTCCCAATAATTCATTTGTGCTGTGTCTGCTGCCACTTGTGCAGTGCTATCAATAGCGGTTGTAAGTGCTACGTCTGTAATTTGTAATAGGTTCATTGTTATGTTGTGTGTTTTAATGTTTAATGTTAACTCCTAACTCCTAACTGGAATAGGTATTGCTTAATAGTTTCTTCTAGACCTAGGTATAGGGCATCTGAAATAAGTGCATGACCAATAGATACTTCGCTAAGTGGTTGTACTTTCTCGAAGAAATAATTTAAGTTTTCAAGGCTAAGGTCGTGACCTGCGTTTACCGCAAGGCCGCATTCTGAAGCAAAAAGAGCAGCTTCGGCAAATGGTGTTACGGCTTCTTCTCTGCCTTTAGCATAGTTTGATGCGTATGGTTCGGTGTAAAGCTCAATTCTATCTGTGCCTATTTTTGCAGCTTCTGCTATGATTTCTTTGCGAGTATCTGTAAAAATAGAGGTACGAATACCATGTTTCTTAAATTCAGAAACTACCTCGATAAGAAAATCTTTATTTTTGATTGTGTCCCAACCAGCATTTGAAGTAAGTGCATGAGGAGGGTCTGGCACAAGAGTTACTTGAGCAGGTTTTACCTCAATAACAAGGTCAATAAAAGACTCTTGTGGGTAACCTTCAATGTTAAATTCAGTTGTTAGCAGTGGTTTTAACTCACGAACGTCTGCGTATCTAATATGTCTCTCATCTGGACGTGGGTGTACTGTAATCCCTTGAGCACCAAACTTTTCGCAGTCTAAAGCTACTTGTAAAAGATTAGGAGTGTTACCTCCGCGAGCATTACGAATAGTAGCTATTTTATTTATATTTACACTTAATTTTGTCATTTTCGTAAAAAATAGTTTACTTTGCAGTATCTAACTCTATAATATCAACGAGCAAAGATACAAAAATATTACCTTTTTTCTATTAATAAATGTTAGAAAGTTTAACAAAAATACAGAAAGTAGCCATTTTTGGTAGCGTTCGTAAACAAGGTTTTACAAAAGCCTTGAGAGAACTATTTACTGTGCTTACAGACAAACAGGTAGAAATCTATTTAGATTCTGAAGTTAGCGGTTTTGTGGCAAAAGAATCTTTAACAGATATTGCCCAGTTTACAGAACTTAAAGCAGAAGATTTTTCTTCTTTAGACTTGGCGCTTAGCCTTGGCGGCGACGGCACTTTTTTAAGAACTGCTTACAAAATAGGCGAGGCTGGTATTCCAATTTTGGGTATCAACCTTGGAAATTTAGGCTTCTTAGTTGACGTGCCTGGCGACGAAATTTCCGCTGCAATCAATGAAATTTTCTCTGCAGGTTTCACTGTAGAGCAGCGTTCTCTGCTTTCTTTAGAAAGAAGTGATAACGGGCATAAGTCTGTGGCACTGAATGAGATAGCTGTGCTAAAACAAGACACATCTTCTATGATTCGCGTGCACACCATTATCAATGGCGAGTATCTTTGTACTTATAGAGCCGATGGTCTTTTAATCTCTACTCCAACAGGTAGTACAGCATACGCACTAAGCGTGGGCGCTTCTATTATGATGCCAGAAAATAAGTCGTTTATGCTATCGCCTGTGGCTCCTCATAGTTTAAATTTACGTCCAGTGATTATTCCAGACAATTGGAAAATAGAATTAGAGGTGGAAAGTAGAACTAATCACTTCTTGGTTTCGCTTGACGGTCGTTCTTCTTTGTGTACAAACAATGTACGCTTAAGCATAGAAAAGGCTCCTTATTCTGTGAAGGTGGCTAAGAGATTGAACCATACATATTTCAATACACTTCGTGAAAAACTAATGTGGGGAGCAGATGCTCGTTTAAGATAAATATTTGGTAATGAGTGTAATAAGTATGAGAACTCTGCAACGCAAAGAGCAGGTGATTTTAGGTATCGACCCGGGTACCACAGTGATGGGCTACGGGGTAATTAAGACTGTGGGAAACAAAGCCACTTTGCTTACAATGGGTGTAATCGACTTTAAAGATTGCGACACTCACTACGACAAACTTAACAAAATTTTTACTCGTGTTACCGAGGTAATAAACGAGTTCGACCCTGAAATACTTTCTATTGAAGCCCCTTTCTTTGGAAAAAATGTGCAATCGATGTTAAAACTTGGTCGTGCGCAAGGCGTGGCTATGGCGGCTGCCCTTCAAGCAGGACTTAAAGTGTTTGAATACAGCCCTCTAAAAATAAAGATGGCTCTCACCGGTAACGGTGGAGCCTCTAAAGAACAGGTAGCAGACTTGGTTCGCCGATTGCTTTGTATTTCAAAAGAAGATCTTCCTAAAAAACTTGATGCAACCGACGCCGTTGCTGCTGCTTATTGTCATTTCCTACAGCGAGTATAAATTACTCAGCCATATTGTGATATACGTTTTGTACGTCTTCGTCTTCTTCAATCTTATCAAGAAGTTTTTGAACTGATGCTTTTTGCTCTTCAGTAAGAGTTTTGTAGTCGTTTGGAATACGTTCAAACTCTGCACTGTTGATGTCGAAGTTGTTATCTTCTAGATATTTTTGAATAGCAGAATAAGATTGGAAGTCGCCGTAGAATACGATGTTGCCTTCGTCGTCTTTATCAAGTTCTTCTACACCGAAGTCGATAAGTTCTAGTTCTAGTTCTTCAAGTTCCATACCTTCTTTTGGCACGATAGAGAACACACATTTGTGGTCGAAAAGGAATTGAAGACAGCCAGATGTACCTAGAGAACCACCGTGTTTTGTAAAGTAGCTACGGATGTTTGATACTGTACGGTTGTGGTTGTCTGTAGCTGTTTCTACGAAGATAGCGATACCGTGAGGGCCGTATCCTTCATAGTTTAGTTCCTTGTAATCTGCTTCGTCTTTTGATAATGCTTTTTTGATAGCACGTTCTACGTTTTCCTTAGGCATGTTTTCTTTCTTAGCTTGTTGCATAAGCATTCTAAGACGTGGGTTGCCGTTTGGATCACTACCTGCTTCACGTACTGCTATAGTAATTTGTTTACCGATTTTGGTGAAAACGCGGGCCATATTTCCCCAACGTTTCATTTTGGTCGCTTTGCGATATTCAAATGCTCTTCCCATGATATTTTTAGTTTTTATGTTTATTATCTAATTTTAGCTCCAAGTTTAGTTTCGTATGCTTTGATTAGGTTTTGCATTACCTTGTCAATTTGTTTGTCTTGAAGAGTTTTTTCTGCGTCTTGAAGGGTGAAGTTAATAGCATAAGATTTTTTGCCTTCTTCTAGGTTTTTACCTTCGTACACGTCGAATAAAACTACATTCTTAAGAAGTTTACGTTCAGTTTCGTAAGCAATTTTTTCTACTTCTTCAAAGTTAACGTTTTTGTCTAGAAGTAGTGCTAAGTCGCGTTTTACTTCTGGGAACTTAGGAATGTCTTTGTATGTTACTTTGCTGTTTTTTAGTTGTTTAAGGATAAGTTTCCAGTTGAAATCTGCGAAGTAAACTTCTGTGTTGATATCGAATGCTTTAAGCAGTTTTTTGCTTACAATACCCATGCTAACAAGTACTTTGCCTCCTCTTGTGCAGATGTTGATGCCTTGGCTGAAGATGTCTTCTTCGTTTTTAGAAGAAACGCAAGCTTCTGCTTTAATGCCAATGCGAGTAAGAGAAGAAACCACATATGCTTTAAGGTCGAAGAAAGAGAATTTGCGTTCTTTATCTGCCCAAGTTGCGTTAGTGTGGTTGCCTGCAAGCCACATACCTAAGTGAAGCTCTTCTGAGTATGCTGCAAGTGCGTTGTCTTCTTTTTTGTTTTCGCTATTGTAGTGGTAGCATTCGCCAAATTCATACATACAGATGCGGTTTTGGCGGTGATTTAAGTTTCTTGCAATGCTTTCAAGACCTCCGAAAAGAAGTGTTTGACGCATAACACTTAAATCTGTGCCAAGTGGGTTCATTATTTTTACAGCGTTTTCTACTGGATAAGATTTCAAATCGTTGTAATATGAAACCTTTGTAAGTGAGTTGTTTAAGATTTCATTGAAACCAGCACCAGAAAGGAATTCAGAAACTTTGTTTTGAAGTTTTGTTGAATCTGGTTGTTTTGAATAGCTAATAGCAGATTGAAGTGATACTCCAGGATTTACGTTGTTGTAACCATATACACGAAGAATATCTTCGATAACGTCCACGTCACGTTTAACGTCTGCTCTGTATGGAGGAACAAGAAGATTTAGCTGGTCTTCTGTTTCGCTTTCAATTTTAATTTCAAGGCCAGAAAGAATTTCTTTTACTTTATCTTTAGAAATTTCTGCACCGATAAGTGAGTTTATTTTGTTATAGGTAACACTTACCTTAAAGTCTTCAATTACGTTAGGATAAATGTCGATAACTTCAGATGAAATTTGACCTCCTGCCACTTCTTGAATAAGTGTAGCAGCACGTTTAAGTGCATAAAGGGTGATATTTGGGTCGCAACCACGTTCGTAACGGAAAGATGCGTCGGTATTTAAGCCATGGCGACGAGCAGTTTTTCTAATGCTCACTGGGTTGAAATATGCACTTTCGATGAATACTTTAGTAGTGCTTTCTGTTACGCCAGAGTCTAAACCACCAAATACACCTGCAATACACATACCTTCTTCTGCGTTGCAAATCATTAGGTCGTTTTCGCCAAGAGAACGTTCTACGCCATCTAAAGTGGTAAATTTAGTTCCTTCAGCCAATGTTTTAACAACAATTTTGTTGCCTTTGATTTTGTCGCCGTCGAATGCGTGTAGTGGTTGACCAATTTCGTGAAGAACAAAGTTGGTAACGTCCACAACGTTGTTAATTGGGCGAAGACCAATAGCTAAAAGTTTGTTTTTTAACCAGTCTGGAGACTCGGTTACTTTTACATTATTAATAGTAACGCCGCTATAACGAGGACAAGCGTCTGAATTTTCTACAGTTACGTCTACTACGTAGTCGTTGTTTTCTACTTTGAAACCATCAACAGAAGGACGCATTACTGGTAGATTTAAACCAGCAGCAAGGTCGCGAGCCACACCAAAGTGAGAAATAGCGTCGCTACGGTTTGGAGTAATATCTACTTCTATTAGGTAGTCGTCTTCAATATTGTAATATTCTTTTGCAGGAACGCCTAGAGCAGTGCCTTCTGGAAGTTCAATAATGCCTTCGTGGCTAGTGCCAATGCCTATTTCATCTTCTGCGCAAAGCATACCAAATGATTCAACGCCTCTAATTTTAGATTTTTTGATGCTAAAACTTTCCTCGCCAGAATATAGGGTAGTGCCCACAGTAGCTAAAATAGTGGTAAGACCTGCACGGCAGTTTGCTGCGCCACAAACTACTTGAATAAGTTCGCCGTTACCAGCGTCCACTTTGGTAATATGTAAGTGGTCTGAATTTGGGTGATCTTCACATTCCACAACTTTTGCTGTAACTAAACCTGCTAAACCACCTTTGATGGTTTGGATTTCTTCTACAGTGCCCACTTCAAGACCAAGTGATGTAAGTTTTTTCGCTGTGTCTTCGGCAGATAAATCGAAATTTAGATATTTTTTAAGCCAATTATAAGAGATATTCATAATCTTTGTTTAATTAAGTTCGCAAAATTACAATTTTATCTTCTAAAATAGAAATTTTTAGGCTTTAATTTAAGTTTTTAAAAAATGATTGCTTATCTTTGCTTAATCAAATTATTATAATCTTAACTTCAAACAAAAATATTATGGACAAACCTTATGTAGTAGGGATTGACATAGGCGGTCAATCAGCTAAAATCGGTATCGTTGACACACGTGGTACAGTATTATCACAAACAGCTATTAAAAGTAATGATACCAACTCTCATGTAGAGTTTATTGACAATTTGTGTACAGCGGTGGAAAAATTAGTTGAAAAAGCTAATATCCCAATGTCTCAAATTCGTGGTATTGGTATTGGTGCTCCAAATGCGAATTATTATAAAGGAACTATCGAAAACGCAGTTAACTTAACTTTCGGTGGTATGAAAGTGATTCCTTTTGCCGAATTAATGACTGAACGTATCAAACTTCCTGTTCGTCTTACCAACGATGCTAATGCTGCTGCAGTAGGTGAAATGACATATGGTGCTGCTCGTGGCATGAAAAACTTCATTACAATCACCTTAGGTACAGGTGTTGGTAGTGGTATCGTTGTAGGTGGTTATGTTCTTTATGGTCACGACGGCTTCGCTGGTGAGCTTGGTCACGTTACAATGGTAAGAAAGAACGGTCGTCTTTGCGGTTGCGGTAAGACTGGTTGCTTAGAAGCATACGCTTCTGCTACAGGTGTTGCTCGTACTGCTCGTGAACTTCTTGAAGCTACCGATAAAAAGAGCGTTTTAAGAGGTATTCCAGCAGAAAGCATCTCATCTAAAGATGTATTCGAAGCTGCACAACAAGGTGACGAACTTGCTCTTGATATATTTGACTTCACAGGCACAATGCTAGGTCAAGCTATGGCAGACTTCGTTGCATTTAGTTCTCCAGAGGCAATCATCATGTTTGGTGGTTTAACAAAAGCAGGTGACCTAATCATGGAACCTGTAGTTAAAGCTCTTAACGAAAACGTAATGCCTCAATGGCGTGGTAAAATCCAAGTGATGTTCTCACAACTTAATGAGTCTGATGCTGCTATTTTGGGGGCGTCAGCGCTTGCATGGGAACACTAAAAATTGATTTGTAAAGGGCGCTTTTCTCGTTGCCCTCGTCTTCAAAATCCTCGAGTACCTCATGTACACTCCGGTTTTTCAGACTTCGGGACGCCTAAAAATCACTCCTTTAAAATCAATTTTTGAAGAAGGTAGAACTAGTTCTTCTAAAATCAATAATTAAAGCAAATAATTAAATTGCTAAATAAAAAAAAGTTTGGAATGCGAGTTCCAAACTTTTTTACATTAAATAAATTATATATGAGTGTTTTTATAAAAGTTGACAATATAGTTCCGCGAATTCCGGGTGTGAAGTTTGCTTCGCCTATTTCTTTTACAATGAATGAGGGTGATGTGTGGACTTTTTATGGAGCAAACGGAAGTGGTAAAACTCTACTTAGTGAAATTATTTGTGGTAGATATGGCCTAATGAGTGGCAATATAGAGTATCCATTTATGGATGAAATTCGCAAAACCACATCTGAGTTTATCTATCCACGTCAGTTTATAAAGACTATTCATTTTCAATCTACATATTCTTTCTCAGACTTTAGAGATGCCTATTACCAACAACGCTTCAACGTGTATGAAGTAGATTGGTATCCTACAGTGGGCGAACTTATGAGTGGGGTAGAAGATGAGGCTTGGCTAGAGAAAATTATAGACCTGTTTCGCCTGCGTAAACTACTTCCTCAAAGACTTATAACTCTTTCAAGTGGTCAACTTCGTAGACTAATTATTGCAAAAGCATTGCTTGAAAAACCTCGAATGCTTATTTTCGACAATCCTTTTATAGGTCTTGATGTGCAAACACGCGCAGATATGGAGAATGTGTTCGCTTACCTTAAAGAACAAGGTATGCAGATGCTTTTCATAGTTTCTGATGCTCGCGATATTCCATCTTGCAGCACTCATTTACTACATTTAGATGCTTGCAATGTGTTGTATGCAGGAGAAAAAAAGGATGTGCCTGC
>CALDPN010000014.1 GCA_937911235.1 uncultured Bacteroidales bacterium | reverse complement strand
AGGAAAATATTCATAAATCCCTGAACGGCGTTTGTAAATCTGCCGTCCTTAGTGGTGAGAATTTTAATTCCGTAAAATGCACGGTTTGCAATGCTGTTTCCGTCGATTACCAAAAAGCGCATACAATTCCTCCGAAAAATAATCTTCATATATTATATCATACTTTTGATTTGAAATCAAGTGGTTTGGAAGTTTTTTACTCAAAATTGCGCAAAATGAAGCTGCTTGTTTTTGTAATATTTTTATATGTCTATTTCTGCAAAGATACAACAGAAAAATGAAAAGTTAAATAAATTTTAATACTGATTTTGTCAATATGAAAAAATAACGTAAATTTGCCGTATAAATTTTGAAAAATATATGGAAAACAATTTAATCAATGATGTAAAGAAAAAGGCTCAAGTATGGTTAGATGGTAACTATGATGAGGCTACAAAAAGTGCAGTTCGTGCTATGCTAGAAAACTCTGATACAACTGATTTAGTGGAATCTTTCTACAAAGATCTAGAGTTTGGTACAGGTGGTTTAAGAGGCATTATGGGTGTAGGTACAAACCGCATGAATATATATACTGTAGGTAGTGCTACACAAGGTTTAAGCAATTACCTTAAAAAAGAATTTGCAGGACAAGAAATTAGCGTAGTCGTTGGTCACGATAGCCGCAACAATAGCCGTCTTTTCGCAGAAAGCGCAGCAGATATTTTCTCTGCAAACGGTATTAAAGTGTATTTATTTGAATCACTTCGTCCTACTCCAGAAATTTCATTTGCTATCCGTCATTTAGGTTGCCAAAGTGGTATCGTAATTACCGCTAGCCACAACCCAAAAGAATACAACGGTTATAAAGCATATTGGTCTGATGGTGCGCAAGTTATCGCTCCACACGACCACAATATTATCAACGAAGTAAACAAAATCAAATCTGTTGATGAAATTAAGTTTGAAGGCAACAAAGAACTTATCCAAATCATTGGCGAAGATATCGATAGCGTTTACCTAGACAAAATTAGCAAACTTACACTTTCTCCTGAGTCTATCAAGAGAAACAAAGACATGAAGATTGTTTATACCCCAATCCACGGTACTGGTATAACAGTGATTCCTCGTGCTCTTAAAATGTATGGTTTCGAAAATATTATCGACGTTCCAGAACAAAACGTTATTTCTGGCGACTTCCCAACAGTAATTTCTCCAAACCCAGAAGAACCAGCTGCTCTACAAATGGCTGTAGATAAAGCTAAAGAAGTAGGCGCAGACATCGTTATGGCATCAGACCCAGACGCAGACCGCGTTGGTATCGCAGTGAAAAACGATAAAGGCGAATGGATTTTGGTTAATGGTAACCAAACTTGTATGATGTTCACCTATTATATATTGCGTCGTCGTCATGAACTTGGTCTTTTAAAAGGTAACGAGTTTATGGTGAAAACCATTGTTACTACCGAGATTATGAAAGACATTTGTAACTATTATAACACTCCATTGCTTGATTGTTATACAGGTTTCAAATGGATTGCTGCTGAAATTCGTGAGCGTGAAGGTAAGGAACAATATATAGGTGGTGGTGAAGAGAGCTATGGTTATCTTCCTGCAGATTTCCTTCGTGATAAAGATGCAGTTGCAGCTTGTGCATTGATGGCAGAGATGACAGCTTGGGCTAAGGATAACGGTATGTCAATCTTCGAACTCATTCAAGAGATTTACCTCCAATTCGGTTATGGCAAAGAAAAAGGTATCTCAGTAGTTCGCAAAGGCAAATCAGGAGCCGAAGAAATCCAACAAATGATGCGCGACTTCCGTGCTAATCCACCTAAAGATATTGCAGGTTCAGCAGTTGTTGTAATCAAAGACTACCAAACACTCGTAGAACGCAATGTAGTGACAGGCGAAGAATCTAAACCCGCATTCCCAACTACATCAAACGTATTACAATACTTCACAGAGGATGGCACAAAAGTGTCAGTTCGTCCTTCAGGTACAGAACCTAAGATTAAATTCTATGTAGAAGTACGAGGCAAAATGCAATCACGTGCCGACTTTGCTCGTTGCGAAGCAGAAGCAACTGCTAAAA
>CALDPN010000013.1 GCA_937911235.1 uncultured Bacteroidales bacterium | reverse complement strand
ATTCTTTGCACTTTATGCAAATGTGGACAACTTCACATATTCAGAAGCAGAAGTGCCAATGAATGAACGTCCAGAAATTGACCAATGGATCCTATCTAAACTTAACACTCTTGTGAAGGAAGTGAAAGACGGATTTGATTCTTACGAGCCTACTCGCGCTGGTCGTGCTATTTCAGACTTCGTTACAGAAAGCTTAAGTAACTGGTACGTACGTCTAAACCGTAAACGTTACTGGGCTGGCAAAATGGATACAGACAAACTTTCTGCATATCAAACACTTTACACCTGCTTAGAAACTGTAGCTCGCCTAATGGCTCCTATTGCTCCATTCTATGCAGACCGCCTATTCTGCGACTTAAATGGCGCAACAGGCAGATTCTCAGAATGTTCTGTTCACTTATGCCTATTCCCTCAAGTGAAAGAAGAGCTTATCAATAGTGAACTTGAAGCTAAAATGGATATTGCTCAAAACATTACTTCACTTGCACTAGCACTTCGTAAAAAGGCTAACATCAAAGTGCGTCAACCACTTAGCCGCATTATGATTCCTAGCACAGATGCTACTACAGACTCTCACATTAAGAGCGTAGAAGACCTACTTAAAAATGAGCTTAACATTAAAGACATAGAAATTGTTACAGACTCTCAAGGCGTATTCGTGAAACGCATTAAACCAGACTTCAAAAAACTTGGTCCTAAATGCGGTAAAAACATGAAAGCTGTGGCTAACACACTTCAAAACCTAGAACAAGCAGAGATTTCTCGTTTCGAGGCTGATGGTTTCTATAAACTAACAATCGACGGTGCAGAAATAGAAGTGAGCACAGAAGACGTAGCTATCTTCTCTGAAGACATTCCAGGCTGGTTAGTAGCAAACGAAGGCAAACTTACTATTGCACTAGATATTACTCTAACTGCTGAACTTGAAGCAGAAGGTACTGCTCGTGAACTTATCAACCGTATTCAAAACCTTAGAAAATCTAACGGCTTAGAAATTACAGACCGCATTAATATCTGCGTATATGCCCAAGGCGAAAACCTTAAGGACATTAATTCTGCTATTGAAAGCCACAAAGATTACATTCTAGCTCAAATCCTTTGCAACACACTTGAAGTATCTGACAACTATGATGCTAAAGTAGGCGAAGAGATAGAATTTGGTGCTGAAAACATATTTATTGATTTGAAAAAAGCATAATTGTTTATAAAAAATAACAATGATGATTAGTTAATGTAGAATATTTTTCTTATATTCGCATTATACTTTAAAATCATTACGTTATGACTGAAAAAACAAGATATAGTGATGCTGAATTGGAAGAATTCCGCACACTTATAATGCAAAAATTAGAGCAAGCTAACGCAGACTACGAGATTTATAAAAGAGCATTAAATAATGTAGATGGAAACGACATCAACGATACATCTCCTACATTTAAAGTGCTTGAAGACGGTGCTGCTGCAACCAACAAAGAAGAAATAGGACGTTGCGCACAACACCTAATGAAATTTATTCAAAACCTGCAAGCTGCTTTAGTTCGTATAGAAAACAAAACTTACGGTATTTGCCGTGTAACAGGTAAGTTGATTCCTAAAGAAAGACTTCGCGCTGTGCCACACGCTACCTTAAGTATAGAAGCTAAAGAAGGTAAAAAATAAATATGAACTCTATCACAAAAAAGGCACTGTATAGTGCCTCTCTTGTTTTTATAATATTACTTGCAGACCAAGCATTGAAGCTATGGATAAAGACCTCATTCGATTTGTATGAGGAACTTTATATTACATCATGGTTTAGACTTCTATTTGTAGAAAACGACGGCATGGCATTCGGTATTGAGTGGGGAGATAAAATCTTCCTAACTGTTTTTCGTATGATAGCCTCGCTAGGTATTGTTGGATATATTATATACTGCCTTAAGAAAAACGAAACTTGGCTTCTTCTTACATGCCTAAGCCTTGTACTTGCTGGTGCCGCTGGCAACATAATAGACTGCGTATTCTACGGCAAATGGTTTGACTACGCACCTTATTTCTACGGCAAGGTAGTGGATATGCTATACTTTCCACTAATAGAAGGACATTATTGGGATTGGATTCCAATGGTGGGTGGAGAACATTTTATATTCTTCTCTCCTGTCTTCAACTTAGCCGACTCTGCCATTTGTATAGGTATTTTCATGCTTATTTTATTTGAAAGACGACTATATAAATGAGAAAAATATTAGTCATATTATCTTTATTACTTTTTGTTGCATCGTGCAAAAACAACGAAGCAACAAAGAGTGATAATATTCTTATCAACAATCCTAAATATATGGCTAATCTTTTGTTTGATATTCACCTTGCAGAAGGGATGGAAACCTGCAAATATATCACCTCTAACGAAAGCAAATATATTTATTCAAAGATTTTACAAAAGTATAAAGCCACTCCAGCAGACTTTGATAGTGCAATAGTGTACTACGCAAACCACAATAGTTCACACAAAATGGTTTACGATTTAGTATCAAAAAAGATGGATGATTACATAAAACTTTGCGATCAAAAATTCTTTGGTAGATACCCTGCAAACAACACAAACTACTGGAAAGACTACGCAATTTTTCCTAATGGCTTGTACAAAATGACCCAATTTCTTCCTTTTTACATCTGTCCAAAGCCAGAATACCTAAATAAACCACTCATTATTGAAAAATAATAGAAGAAATAGGCAAATCTACACTTTTAAATTTTAATTAAATTTATTATATTTGTAGTGCCTAAAATCAAATATATGAGTGAGATTGCAAATACTCCCGCACACGACTACGCCGAAGATAATATTATTACTTTAGAAGGTTTGCAACATGTCCGCCTACGTCCTGGTATGTACATAGGTAAGCTTGGAGATGGATCTTCTAACGACGATGGTATATACGTACTCCTAAAAGAAGTTATAGACAACTCTATCGATGAGTTTAGAATGCACTTTGGAAATCAGATAGAGATTAACATAAACGACAGACAGGTGAGTGTGCGCGACTACGGACGTGGCATTCCTCAAGGCAAACTAGCAGACTGCGTGGGCACCATGAATACTGGTGCTAAATACGACACCAAATCATTCCAAAAATCTGTAGGTCTGAACGGTGTGGGTACAAAAGCAGTGAACGCACTTTCTTCTTCATTTACTGCCATTTCCTACCGCGATGGCATGGCAAAAAAAGTAGAATTTTCAAAAGGTGTTTTGATAAAAGAATATGAACTAGAGCCAACCACAGAAAAAGATGGCACCTCAATTTCATTTACACCAGACACCGACAACTCTATATTTGGAAACTTCCATTTCAGATTTGATTATGTAGAAACAATGATTAGAAACTATTGTTATCTAAATCAAGGATTAACAATATGGTTCAATAAACAAAAATTTGTTTCTAAAAATGGTCTTTTCGACCTATTAAATGAAAAATGTACCTCTGAAATTCTTTTCCCTATTGTTCACTTAAAAGGAGAAGATATTGAAGTGGCATTTACACATACAAACCAATATGGCGAAGAATATTATTCTTTCGTAAATGGTCAACACACCACACAAGGTGGTACACACCAAGCTGCGCTTAAAGAGCATATAGCCCGCACCATAAAAGACTTCTTTGGTAAGAATTTTGAACTACAAGACATTAGAAGTGGTATTGTGGCTAGTATTGCTATCAACGTGATGGAACCTGTATTTGAGAGTCAAACCAAAACAAAACTTGGTTCTACAAATATGGCTCCAGACCTAGACAAAGATGGCAATCCTTACGAATTCTCTGGCATTAGCATTAATAAATATGTTGGCGATTTCTTAAAGAAAGAGCTTGACAATTATCTACACAAGCACCCAGAGATGACAGAGGTGCTACTTAAAAAGATTCAAGCCTCTGAACGTGAGCGTAAAGCTATTTCCAATGTAACAAAACAAGAAAGAGAAAGAGCGAAAAAGGTAAATATGCACAATCGCAAACTTCGCGACTGCCATATTCACCTAAACGACAATAAAGGCGATAGAAGAGAGGAAAGCTGCATCTTCATTACCGAGGGCGACTCAGCGAGTGGTTCTATAACAACAAGTAGAGACGTGAAGACACAAGCTGTGTTCTCGCTTCGTGGTAAACCACTAAACTGCTTCGGCATGAGCAAGGTGGAAGCCTATAAAAACGAAGAGTTCAACTTGCTTCAAGCTGCACTAAATATAGACGATGGTCTTGAAAACTTAAGATACAACAAAGTGATAATTGCTACAGATGCCGACGACGATGGTATGCACATTAGACTTCTTCTTATGAGTTTCTTCCTACAGTTCTATCCAGAACTTGTAAAGGCAGGACACGTTTACATTTTGCAAACCCCACTTTTCAGGGTTAGAAACAAAAAAGAAACACATTATTGTTATTCAGACGACGAAAAGATAGCAGCCATTAAGGCTGTGGGAGCAAAAGCAGAAATAACCCGATTTAAAGGTCTTGGTGAAATTTCTCCAGACGAGTTTAAACATTTCATTGGAAAAGACATTAGACTTGAGCAAGTTTCACTACATAAAGAAGACGCTGTAAACCAACTTTTGCGCTTCTATATGGGAGAAAATACCACCGAAAGACAAAGCTTTATTATTGAAAACTTAAGAATAGACCAAGATATAGACGAAGAAATGTTTGAAGAAACTGAAATTTAACCCACTTTTCTTTGTTTACGTAAAAAATATTGATTTACTTTGCATAACCAATAAAAAACAATAAATATTATGAGATTCATAGGTGTTATAATAGTTCTTTTAGGTGCTATCGTATTAATAGCACAGTCATTCCTTTTATCTGCTCAATATAGCAATACAATGTTAGCTGTGGGCGGCGCATTATTACTAGTAGGTGCTATACTTCACGTATTCTGTACCAGAAAATCTATGGATAAATAAGCTACCAAGGTAGCTTGAGCCCAATGGGAGTCCTATGGGGCAAATTTTAAAATTCATAAAGAACTGGACGCTTCTATTTGCCATATTCACTGGCATAGTAGGGGCTAAATGGTGGAATATATTGGCAACATCCTTTTCTTGGTTGTTGCCATCTCTTATATTCCTAATGCTCATTTTATCACTCTCAAAGATAGAAGACGCAAAACCACAAAAGATAAAACTACACGTTATCTTTATCCTACTTCAAACCATAATTGGCATTTCCTTTTACTATATATTCAAAAGCTACGACCTTTTCCTTGCGCAAGGGCTCGTTATGATTATATTCGGGGCTGCAGCCAATGCTTCTCCCGTGGTGGTATCGCTTATGGGTGGCAAGATAGATTTCTCGGCACGTTTTGTGCTTATAGACCACCTCTACATAGCAGTTATTGCCCCTATCCTATTCCCACTTTTAGGCAATGGTGCAGAGGGCAACTTCCTTGTAGATTTCCTTACTATAGTAAAAAAGATAATACCTACTGTGGTATTACCTCTTGCTATTATCCTGACACTTAAACGTTTTTCGCCAAAGGCAATAAACGGCATTAGAAAAGTGGCATCATTTTCATATTACATGTGGGCATTTGCCATCACATTAATCATTGGACAGGCATTTTATCAGTTTATCAATTCTGATATTGAAATCTCTTTCATCCTTAAAGCAATAGGACTAGCCTTTGCGTGCTTCCTTTTCCAATGGGGCACGGGCCGATTTGTGGGCAGCAAGTTTGACGAAACCATAGCAGGTGGTCAAGCCCTTGCCCAAAAAAACGTAATCTTAAGCATCTGGCTTGCCCAAATGTATTTCAGCCCAGAAGTAATCTGGCTCCCTATCTGCTACATCCTCGCCCAAAACACCATCAACTCCATCCAAATTTCATTAGCAAGACGCTAGTTAAAAGTTAGGAGTTAGGAGTTAGTCCTCGTAGAGGACTTGTCTCTAGGTAGGCAGGTATCAAGGGAGCGTAGCGACTGCGATGCCTGTGTAAATAGCATAATTAAAATAGACCCCGTAGGGGTCATTCTCTAGGTAGGCAGGTATCAGAGTAGTGCGCAGCATTACGACGATGCCTGTATATTGAATGACGATGCTTATGCGAATACAACACCCATAGCACCCCCGTAGAGGGGTGCAACTCATACAAATCAAAACCCACTTGAATCCTTAAAACCCAAACTTGCCAATATTTTCTTTACCTCATCTGCATACGACACTTTTTTATGGTGTTCTTTTTGATTTTCAATGTATTTATAGACCAAATCCGTATGTGATTTTGTATATGAGAATGCACCATACCCTTCTTGCCAAGCAAAATTTCTACACAATCCTTTTTCTTTAATAAATTTAGACGAATATTGTTTAACGTTGCGCATTAACACTGAGGAAGATTCTTGATTGCTCAATTGTACCAACATGTGAACATGGTTTGCTGTTCCATTAATAATAATCAGTTTGTTTCCCCTGTCATTAATAATTGTTCTAATGTATTGGTATAAACGATTCTCCCAAGAAGAACTTATTAAATTCTCCCTATTTTTTACAGAAAAAACGAAATGAACATAAATTTGATTGTAGGTATTAGCCATAATAATTAAAAATTAAGATGAATAATTCAGTTAATTAGAATAAAAATGTTATTTGTGGTATGATTTTACATTCACAAATACAACATCCAGACCTTGCCTTTGTTGAGTTCAAAGGTAACGCAAAGGTAACAAAAATGAACGAATAAACAAAATATAAAAACAGGTATCGTCACAATGCAAAGCACCGATACCTGCATATAGGTGTCTCCGGGCTATACCTTCTGAGACCTACCTAGGGTTAACCCCTCTGACGAGGATTAATCATATCTCATTAGAAAAACTCATCAACGTGATTACCTTCTCCTAAGATTTGATAGTTTTTTTGCTAATTTATAACCTAACTGAAAAATTGAAATAAGGAAAGTAGCTATACCTTTATGTTTTAAACAGAGTCTCGTCCACCATGTCCAGCAATACGCAGGTTCTTTATATCCAAACAACTTCGTTCTATCTGTGTAAAAATCTACTCTTTCATAAAACAATCTAACATCTCTTGTTGAAGACAATTTGACTAGTCTTTTACATGCCATCCAAATATTATAACTTCCACCATCTTTGATGCTTAATGCATATTCTGTGCTTTGTTCTTCTAAAGAATGATAAAACTTAAGCATTCTAGTACCCAGAAGTAGATAATCAGAAACATGTTTAAAAGAATGAGTATGAGTAGTGGAAGATGCATTATAATGCATTTTATAGGCACAACCTGCACTAAACATCATTCGTTTTGCATAATATAAATGCACATTTACAAAATCTGAATCTTCAAATATTACATCTTCTACAAATGGATAATTTACTTGATTTAGGAACTTCTTCTTATAAATATAAGGCCATGGAGCCGTACCCCAATATGGATATTTTATTTGCAAGTCTATGCCAGTAAATACACCATCAATTTTTACTATCTCTCTTTCTATAATTTCATTCTTCTCATTAACATTCACACAGTGCAATACCACCATATCCAAATCATTATTTTCGGCTAATGTTAATGCTTCAAGCACTCCATAATCACTTTCATCGTCACTATCAACGAAAACAATATATTTACCTTTTGCAATATCGACACCTCTGTTACGCGCTGCTCCTTGTCTATGATTTTCAGTTTGGCGCAACAAGGTTATATTTGAATGACTCATCGCATACTCATTAATAACATTAATAGTATTGTCGGAAGAGCAGTCATCAATACAAATTACCTCAAAGTCGCTTTCACTAAGCGACAATTTATATATACTATCCAAGCAACGAACTATAGTCTTGCTGGCATTATATGCAGGTATGATAAATGAACAAAGCATAATTATTTATAAATTATAGATTTTAATGCATCCAAGAAGCCATGACCATATTTTAAATCAGGTTCCATATAGTTTCCTTCTGCCCATTCATTCCATGACTTAAGGAAGATAAATCTTTTGTCCATAGGTTTATTTTCAACCATTGAAAGAGTAAACTCTACAGATTCTTTAAATTTTTCTGGAGATGTACCGGTTAACACATAACCATTTCGACCTGACCTTGGTGTATGATCCCAATTAGGCACTATTGATGGAAAAGCATTTTCTTGCTCTTTACATGTTTCAGTAGAAAATAGTTTATAATTATATTTTGTTCTTGTAGGCCACTTTAAAATATCTCTACGAATCTTTCCTATAATTAATGAACATAATGTTTTCTTTTGAGGTTTACGTAAGCATAAATACGTAACAGCATCAAATCCATACGATAACATCTCACTTTGATATGCATCTGTATCTTCCTTTTTCCACATATTATGACCACAGGCAATAAAATATATCCCTTTTAATCCGTTTTCAATTGCTAATTTCTGCCATAATTCAATATAATGCTTTAGATTAGGAATTTTATCAAACTTGTATATTAAGAAGATTGGTTTACCTTCACATGTAATATATCGTTTATCCTTAAAGGCAGGTAAGACGGTATAAAAATGTGAAATATAGTCTTCATCTCCTGGATAGGTCTGTTCTATTAATGTTTTTCCCTTAAC
Organism: uncultured Bacteroidales bacterium; assembly: GCA_937911235.1. GTDB lineage: Bacteria > Bacteroidota > Bacteroidia > Bacteroidales > Paludibacteraceae > Enterocola. Next base: position 3,367 of record CALDPN010000013.1, on the reverse strand, counting down.
TAAACCATGTAAAGAACCACTCCATGTTTCATTTGCCCAAGCTAATGCAAATGGGAAATCAGGTTCTCCAGAATTCAAGACTTCGTTAAATGGTCGTTCTAACAATCTTTTACCATTACCAAACCAATAATGCCAATATACAAAACCTTCAACCCCAGCCTCACGAGCCATATCTGCTTGTGCTTTTCTTACTTCTGGTAGTCTTAAATCATAATATCCTAAATCTGCAGGAATATGTGGTTGATAATGTCCTGGGAATAAAGGTTGCGCTTTGCCAACATTTGTCCATTCAGTAAAACCTTTCCCCCACCACTCATCATTCTCTGGTATAGGATGAAATTGTGGTAAATAGTAAGCTAATACACGTGCTTTTGGTTGTTTTGTTTCCATATGTAACTGATTATTTTATTTGTTTTATAATTTTTGCAGGGTTACCACCGACTACAGAATAGGCTGGAATATCTTTGGTTACAACCGAATTAGCACCTACAATAACTCCATCACCTATTTTTACGTTTGACAGTATGGTTGATTTGTCACCAATCCATACATTGTTACCAATTATTATAGGTCCTTTTGATGTTTCATGACGTAGAAGTGGAGGTATTTGAAGGTCTTCAAAAGAAATGTCGCCATGATTATTATCAGATATTGTAACCCATCTTCCAGTTAAAAGATTGTCACCAATAATTATTTTATTGATTGATGTTATATGATTAAATTCACCTATATTACAATTTTGTCCTATTGTAATATTTGGATTAAAAGTATTACCAGAAGAAGTTTTATCCCAAGCAGTTATTATACAATTATTACTGATAATAGTTCCATCTCCAATGAATATATATTGCTCTCCACGTGAAGTTATTTGTTCAGGAAATTGCACATTATTAGCATGAATAAAACGTTTTGAAGTTTGTTTTGATTGAATATATTGTCTATTACGATTAATAAATTTCATTAATCGTGTTTGATCATATAAGAAGAATAATGATGCTAGCTTATCTAATATTTTTTTACGGATATGGTTCATGCAAATTATTTCTAATACGCACGAACAGACACAAAAAAAACGTGGACTCGACTGTTGTCGTTCCACGTTTTAGAGGCCTTCGCATTGCCTTACACTAATAGAACAGACAACGCAAAGCCCACGCCGATATAAGTAAGCATACTATACACCCATGTATAGATATGCATATAACATACCCATATCCCGTAAGCATTTATCGTTGCTATATTCTGATTAGTGTATTAAAAAGTTGCGAAGTTTCTAAAACGTCAGAACATGCGTAATAAACGCTTATGATAAAAATCTATCCCACACCGCATACATCACCATGCATCAAATCGGCGTGGGTACTATTATCTTGCAAATATAATGTAAATATTTAAAATTTGAAGAATTTATTCAAATATTTATGTATCGTTTTTTTGGTTGCACCCCTCTACGGGGGTGCGGGTGGCATTGAACATTCATTGATACAGGCATCGGCGCAATGCTGCGCATCGCTTTGATACCTGCCTATCTAGGGAATAACCCTACGGGGTAAAAAAAACACATTATTATATACGTATTTCACATACACAATCATCGACAATTATGCCTATACTTATGTTTTGTTATTTCGCTAGTTTTTGCTACCTTTGTAACACCCTTGAGCTCAACAAGGAATAGGTCTTGAAGTTGTGTTTGTGAATGTAAAATAAATTCCACAAACAGCAACTTTTGTGTTAATTAACTGAACTATTAATCTTAATTCTTAGTAATTATGAAAAATCAAAATCTAGATCAAAATCAAATCATTCTTTATTCTCCTAACGAGAGTATTAGTTTAGAAGTACGTCTTGAAAACGATTCTGTGTGGTTAACACAGGAGCAAATTGCTATTCTTTTTGGAGTGAAGCGACCTGCAATAACAAAACATATTAGAAACATATTTGAAACACTAGAGCTAGAAGAAAATTCAGTATGTTCCATTTTGGAACGAACTGCTTCTGATGGGAAAACATATATGACACAGTTTTATAATCTTGATACGATTTTGTCAGTAGGTTATCGTGTTAATAGTAGAAATGCTGTACTCTTCAGAAGATGGGCATCTTCTGTTTTAAAAGATTATTTATTAAGGGGGTATTCTTTAAATAATCGTTTGTCAAATATAGAAGCACAATTGAAAGAACATTCTTCTGTTTTATCTTGTCATCAGGAAAAAATAGAATTCTTTGTTCGTACTTCCTTACCACCAGTAGAAGGAGTCTTTCACAATAATCAAGTCTTTGATGCTCATATTTTAATGTCGGATTTGGTAAAACAAGCAAAAGTTCGCATTATCATTATAGATAATTATGTTGATGATTCTGTTTTAACATTACTATCAAAACGTAAAACAGGTTTGATAGCAGAAATTTACACTTACAAAAAGAGTGAACAATTTACTCTTGATTTAGATAAACACAATCTTCAATATCCATCAGTAACAGTGCATGTGAACAAAACATGTCACGACAGATTTATGATTATAGATGATAAAGTTTATCACATTGGCGCTTCAATAAAAGATCTTGGTCAGAAACTCTGTGCTGTAACATTGTTAAACTCAATAACAGCAGAAGATATATTAAATAAGTTGAAATAATAAATCTCCAACCGCATACAAAAAAACAATGACCTCAATTTCTTGAGGTCATTGTTTTTATCTAGTATTATTTTATAATCCCAATGATTTCTTAACTGCTAATACTTTCTCTTCCGCTGCGGCGTTTACTGCGTCGTAGTCGGCGCGAGAAGCGATAGGAAGTTTCACTTCGATATAGAACTTGATTTTTGGTTCTGTACCTGAAGGACGAACAGAAACTTTAGTACCGTCTGCGGTGAAGTATTGAAGCACGTTAGAAGATTCTGGCATTTCTAGAGTTTCGGTTTTGCCTGCTAGAACGTCGATCATACGTAGTGTGCTGTAGTCTTTGATAACTACTACTTGAGAACCTGCTAGTTCTTTTGGAGGAGCAACACGGAACCCAGACATCATTTGTTTGATTTCTTCTGCACCGCTCTTACCTTTTTTCACTACAGAAATACCTTTTTCTTTAGAGAAACCAAATTCTAAGTAAATATCTTGGATAAGTTCGTAAACTGTTTTGCCGTTGTCTTTAGCCCAAGCTGCAACCTCAGCAATCATGGTACAAGCAGAAACTGCGTCTTTGTCACGAACGAAGTCTTGGCATAGGAAACCGTAGCTTTCTTCACCACCACCGATGTATTGTTGCTTGCCTTCGCTCAAACGAATTTCACGAGCGATCCACTTGAAGCCAGTGTAGCAGTCACGCATTTCGATGTTGTTCTTGTCAGCAACAGTCTTGATCA
>CALDPN010000012.1 GCA_937911235.1 uncultured Bacteroidales bacterium | reverse complement strand
CTAGAAAAATAATGCATCCGCTAAATTATGAGAGTAGCATACAACTCAAGATATGCCAAATAAAGAGAAGTAAATATCACAAGAGGAATAAAATATGAAGTCTGATTTCCTCTGCATTCTGCGCAAGAACATGAATCCACAGCCACATGAACCTCTGTTTCTCTATGACAACATTTATGTTCACAAGAAACAAAGTTATACTCATTATTCCCACACATTACAGATTTTGAGTGTTCGTGTTTATGATGTTTATGTATATGTTCACAACTTTGACACATTTGTTAATTATTTTGATTGCAAATATACAAATTTTTGTTCAATAATTTATATCTTTGAAACCCAATTTGAGAATATGGCTAACGAAAACAACAATACACGTTCATACAACAGTTCTAAAAAGGGACCTGAGCTAGGTAAAGTCCCTGAAAAACTTATTAAAGAACAACTTAAACTACCTCCTCAAGCAGTTGAAACAGAGAGAGGTCTTCTTGGCGTATTATTAACTCACGAACACTCTTTCGACGAGGTTTGTCAGCAATTAATGCCAGAGGTGTTTTACCTTAAAACACACCAATACATCTACGAAGCCATATCAGAACTATCACTTGCTCAAAAATCAATAGATAGTATCACCGTTGCCGAACAACTAAAGAAAAAAGGCAAATTTGAAGAAATTGGTGGTTATGAATACCTTGCAGAACTTGCCGACATAGGTACATCTGCAGTAAGCCTTGAGCAATACGCCGACATTATATACGACAAATTCTTAGCCAGAGACCTTATCCGTATAGCATCTTCTATCGAAACTCAAGCCTTCAACGATGGCACTGAGATTAAAAACCTTATGGAATATGCCGAAGGTCAAATGTTTGAGCTAAACCAAAGACGAGTAAAAAAAGAAGTTACCAAAGTAAAAGACGTTTTAAACGAAGTTGTAGATCGCATTAGAGCTGCGAAACAAAATGAAGGAGGTTTCACAGGTCTTAGAACAAGTTTCAACCAACTTGATGAATACACAAACGGTTGGCAACCTTCTACACTTAATATTATAGCAGCCCGCCCTGCGATGGGTAAAACAGCATTCGTGCTTTCTATGGCAAAAAATATGGCTATAGATCATGGTTATCCAGTAGCAATTTTCTCACTCGAAATGTCGAACCAAGAGCTTGTACAACGTCTTGTTATTAACGTTTCTGAAATTCCAGGTAAGAAAATCAAAAATGGTGACCTTTCAAACGTAGAATGGAAACAACTACAAACTCGTATTGAATGCCTAGAAACAGCACCTATTTATATAGATGACACAGCAAATATGTCTATCTCAGAACTTTGTTCAAAAGCTAGACGATTAAGTTCAGAAAGAGGTATTAAATGTATCATCATCGACTACCTTCAACTTATGAATGCAAGTGGTATGAGTTATGGTAGCCGCGAACAAGAAGTTAGTATCATCTCACGTTCGCTAAAAGGTCTTGCAAAAGAATTAAATATTCCAGTCATTGCCCTATCACAGCTAAACCGTGGTGTAGAACAACGTTCTCGCGACGACAAGACTCCTCAACTTTCAGACCTTCGTGAATCTGGTGCCATAGAGCAAGACGCCGATATGGTAGTATTCATTCACCGTCCAGAATATTATGGTATCACCACCGACAAAGACGGCAATTCAAACGAAGGCGTTGCAGAAATCATTATTGCAAAACACCGTAGTGGCTCTGTAGGTACTGTAAGACTTAAATTTACAAAAGAACTTATCAAGTTCTCAAATATCGATTTCTCTGGAAATAACAATAATATGGACTTTGGTTCCAGAAACAATAATACAATAGAACAATATCAAAGTACTCCTGAAACATACGCAAGTAGCAATATGCCACAAGCAGACTCAGGAGATCCATTCTAAAACTAAATACGTATGAAAATTTTATTATTGGCAGACGAAGCCATTGCACAAGGAGCATTAGACGGCGGACTTTCTGCAGTGTACGCATACCCTGGTACACCATCAACAGAAATCACCGAATATATCCAAAAAACAAACAAGGAAGTTCATAGCAGATGGTCAACAAACGAAAAAACTGCTATGGAAGAAGCAGTAGGTATGTCATTTGTGGGCAAAAGATCTATGGTGTGTATGAAACACGTAGGTATGAACGTGGCAGCTGATGCTTTCATGAATATGGCAGTAACAGGTGTTAATGGCGGTATCCTAGTAGTAGCAGCAGACGACCCTTCAATGCACTCTTCTCAAAACGAACAAGACTCTCGTTATTATGGTAAATTTGCACTTATCCCAGTGCTTGAACCATCAAACCAACAAGAGGCTTACGATATGGCATACGAAGGCATGGAACTATCTGAAAAACTAGGTCGTCCAGTGATGCTAAGAATCACTACTCGCCTTGCACACTCACGTTCTAGCATCGTAAGAAGAGAACCAAAACCACAAAACACTCTTAAGTTCCCAAGCATTGAACGTCAGTTCATTTTATTACCAGCGAATGCTAAAAAACGCTATGCCAATTTACTTGCTTCGCAGGCATTATATAAAGAAAGTTCAGAAAATTCAATATACAACAAGTATATAGATGCCAACAATAAAAAACTAGGTATTATTGCCTGCGGCATTGCATACAATTACCTAATGGAAAACTACCCAGAAGGTTGTCCTTTCCCTGTTCTTAAAATTGGTCAATACCCTCTTCCTCCAAAACAAGTTTACAAACTTTTGGAAGAGTGTGAAGAAATTCTTGTATTAGAAGATGGTTACCCATTAATCGAAGAATTAATTAAAGGTTACACTTCAAAAGGACTAAAAATACACGGCAGATTAGACGGCACACTTAACCGTCAAGGCGAACTCAACCCAGACATTGTAGCTAAAGCATTAGGTCTTAAAAACGAGTTCGATACCACTGTTCCAGAAGTAGTACAAATGCGTCCACCTGCACTATGTATGGGTTGTGGACACAGAGATATGTACGAAGCACTAAACGCTGTTATGGAAGAATATCCACAAGGCAAGGTATTTAGCGACATTGGTTGCTACACCCTAGGTGCACTACCTCCATTCAAAGCAATTGACTCTTGCCTAGACATGGGCGCTTCTATCACCATGGCAAAAGGTGCAGCAGACGGCGGTTTATTCCCTTCTGTAGCTGTAATTGGCGACTCTACCTTCACCCACTCTGGTATGACTGGTCTGCTAGACGCGGTAAACGAAAACACCAATATTACTGTAGTAATTTCAGACAACGAAACCACTGCTATGACAGGCGGTCAAGACTCTGCAGGCACAGGTAAATTGGAAGCTATTTGCGCAGGTTTAGGTGTAAAACCAGAACACATTAGAGTGCTTGTTCCACTTAAGAAAAACTTCGAAGAAATGAAACAAGTTATTCGTGAAGAAATCGAGTACAACGGTGTTTCTGTTATCATCCCACGTCGTGAATGTTTACAAACCCTTAAACGTAAGAAGAAATGAACACAAATATAATTTTATCAGGCGTAGGCGGTCAAGGTATCTTATCTATTGCTGCAGTAATTGGCAAAGCCGCTTTAAATAATGATTTATATATCAAACAATCAGAAGTTCACGGTATGAGCCAACGTGGTGGCGATGTTCAGTCAAACCTTCGCATTAGCGACTCACCTATTCACTCAGACCTTATTCCGCTTAAAGGTGCAGACCTTATTCTTTCTCTTGAGCCAATGGAAGCACTTAGATACCTTCCATTCCTTAAAGAAGATGGTTGGATAGTAACTAGCAGCGTAAACTTTATAAACATTCCAAACTATCCAGATGCAGAAGAAATCTTAAACGAGATTAAAAAGCATAAAAACCACGTTCTTATAGATGTAGACGCCCTAGCAAAAGAAGCTGGCTCACTACGCACCTCAAATATGGTTCTTCTTGGCGCAGCCCTACCATATCTAGGCATTCCAAAAGAATACATCGAACAAGGCGTAAAAGACCTTTTCGCATCTAAAGGCGAAGACATCGTAAACCTAAACCTAAAAGCACTTAATATAGTAAATAAATAAAACCCCAATATCATGTTAGAAAAAATTTTAGCAATCTCAGGAAAACCAGGATTATTCAAATTAATCTCTGGTAGCAAAAGAATGGTAGTAGTAGAATCTTTAATCGACGGTAAACGTACACCTGCTTACACTACCGACAGAGTAATTTCACTTTCAGACATCGCTATGTACACAGAAGAAACTGAAGTTCCTCTAAACGAAGTCTTCATGAACATCCAAAAAATCTATGGCGAAAACCCATACAAGTCACCAACAGACATGGGGGTAAACATGGCCGGCAAATGTATCTTTGATGACGAGGCCTGCCGTGAAGCGTCTCATCAGGAAATCATCC
>CALDPN010000011.1 GCA_937911235.1 uncultured Bacteroidales bacterium | reverse complement strand
GCGTTGAAACTTCTCCTGAAGACCTCGCAGGTATGGCTGTTGCAGAAGGTATCCTTACTGCTCGTGGTGGTATGACTTCTCACGCTGCTGTTGTGGCTCGTGGTATGGGTAAATGCTGTGTATCTGGTGCAGGTGCATTAGTTATCGACTACGTTGCTAAAACAATGACTGTAGACGGTACAGTTCTTAAAGAAGGTGATTACATTTCACTTAACGGTTCTACAGGTGACGTTTACTTAGGTGCTGTTGCAACTAAAGAAGCTGAACTAGACGAAGACTTCGCAGAATTAATGAAACTTGCTGACAAATATACACGTATGCAAGTTCGTACCAATGCTGATACTCCACACGATGCTGCTGTAGCTCGTAAATTTGGTGCTGTAGGTATTGGTCTTTGCCGTACAGAACACATGTTCTTCGAAGGCGACAAAATCCGTGCAATGCGTGAAATGATCTTAGCAGAAACTCAAGACGGTCGTCGTAAAGCTCTTGCTAAAATCCTTCCTTACCAACAAGCAGACTTCAAAGGTATCTTCAAAGCAATGGAAGGTTGCCCAGTAACTGTACGTTTACTAGACCCACCATTACACGAGTTCGTACCACACGAAGAAAAAGAACAACGTGAACTAGCTGAAATCATGGGCGTTTCATTTGACTATATCCGTCAACGTGTAAACTCTCTACACGAAGCAAACCCAATGCTTGGTCACCGTGGTTGCCGTTTAGGTAATACCTATCCAGAAATCACTCAAATGCAAACTCGCGCTATCTTAGGTGCTGCTCTAGAACTTAAGAAAGAAGGCGTTGAAACACACCCAGAAATCATGGTTCCTCTAACAGGTATCCTACACGAGTTCGCAAACCAAGAATCAATCATCCGTGCTGAAGCTGCTAAATTATTCGAAGAAGCTGGTGACAGCATCGAATTCAAAGTAGGTACTATGATCGAAATCCCACGTGCTGCGTTAACCGCTGACAGAATCGCTACTAAAGCTGAATTCTTCTCATTCGGTACAAACGACTTAACTCAAATGACATTTGGTTACAGCCGTGACGACATCGCTTCATTCTTACCAGCATACCTAGATATGAAGATCCTTCCAAACGACCCATTCCAAGTTCTAGACCAAAACGGTGTAGGTCAACTTGTACAAATGGCTACTTCTAAAGGTCGTGCTGCTCGCCCAGACTTGAAATGCGGTATTTGTGGTGAACACGGTGGTGAACCTTCTTCTGTTGAATTCTGCCACAGAACAGGTCTAAACTATGTATCTTGTTCTCCATTCCGCGTGCCAATCGCACGTCTTGCTGCTGCTCAAGCTGCTATCAAAGAATCTAAATAATAACTAGATACATTAAACAAGAAGAGGCAATCCACAAAGGTTGCCTCTTTTTTTGGTTTATTTATATTGTAAAATAAAATTAAGTTGTTATATTTGCATAAGGCCTGCGTCGTTTTTATTGGAGTATAAAAGGGTGGGCTGTTTGTAAATATTAATAGGCGTCTTTAGACGTTTTGTAGTTGACTTCTAGAATCTCGCAAGTTCTAACAACAAATCACCTACAAAGCAACAAAAGATGTCCTACGGGTGTGTATATATGGGTGTAGTGTACCTATACCTATTACATACGGCGTGGGCTTCGTGTTGCTAGTTCTTGATTTGTGGGCAAAGCGAGAGCCTTAGAAGTGGAACTGCAGCAATGGAGTCCCGCTTTTTTTGTGTCTAAATGTGAACTATTAAACTCAAATAATACTAATAATAAAAAAATAAATGCTTATGAAAAGATTTCTTACTTTAATTTTACTGCTTATAGGTATATATACTTACACAATAGCAGAAGATGTAACTGTCTATTTTGTCAATACAAATGGTTGGTCTAATCCTTACGCTTATGTATGGCCAGGTGGAGGTGAAGGACTAGTAACGTGGCCTGGAGAAAAAATGAAAAAAATAGGGGATTCTAATGTTTATTCTTATACTTTTGATTATGCAAAAGCGCAGAATATTATATTTAGTAATGCCGGTTCACCTCAAACAGCTGATTTAATAGTTAATATAGAAAAGACATGTTATAATTATAATAGAGGGTGGATTTCTATTATTCTTGAGAATACTTATTGTTATTCCTTAGATAATAATAATAAGACGGCAGAAGTTGTAGCTTGTCTAACTTCAGGTGAAATAACAATCCCGTCTTCTATTAGTTACAATTCAGAAACATATAGTGTTACTTCAATAGGTTCTTCTGCGTTTAAAAATTGTAGTGATTTAACTTCAGTTACCATTCCTAATAGTGTTACATCTATAGGTTCTTCTGCGTTTGAAGATTGTAGTGGTTTAACTTCAGTTACAATTGGTAATAGTGTTACTTCTATACGTGATTATGCGTTTTCTGGTTGTAGTGGTTTAACTTCAGTAGTTTGGAATGCAAAGAATTGTGTATATTTTTCAGATTCTTTCTATGATATTCGTTCAAACATAACATCTTTCACTTTTGGTAATGAAGTAGAGTATATCCCTGCATATTTATGTTATGGAATGGAAAATTTAAATGAAATAACAATTTCTAATAGTGTTACTTCAATAGGTGATGGTGCGTTTGAAGATTGTAGTGGTTTAACTTCAGTTACAATAGGTAATAGTGTTACTTCGATAGATGTAAAAGCATTCAATGGTTGTAGTCGTTTAACAAAAGTAAATTACTTAGGTAGTGTAGATAAATGGGTGGGAATTGATTTTGAAGGTTATTCTAGCAATCCTACTTATTATGCAAAAGACCTTTATATTAATGGTGAACTACTAACTGATGTAAAAATATCTACTGCAGATAGTATAAAAAAATACGCTTTTTATAATTGTAAAAGCATTAAATCTGTAGAAATAGGTAATAGTGTTACTTCTATAGGTGATCGTGCGTTTTATGATTGTAGTGGTTTAACTTCAGTTACAATCCCTAATAGTGTTACTTCTATAGGAAATGCTGCGTTTTATAATACAAAAATAAATAATAAAGAATCAAATTGGGAAAATGGTGTATTGTATGTAGATAATTGTTTAATAGATACTAAAAGTGATGTAGTTAAAGGTTTATATTCAATAAAAGAAGGTACAAGGTTAATAGCAGGTGGTGCGTTTTCTTCTTGTTATGATTTAACTTCAGTTACCATTCCTAATAGTGTTACATCTATAGGTGATGGTGCGTTTTGTTATGCTTTAACAAAAGTAAATTATCTAGGCAGTGTGGATAAATGGGTGGAAATTGATTTTGAAAGTTATTCTAGCAGTCCTACTTATTATGCAAATGACCTTTATATCAATGGTGAGTTGCTAACAGATGTAAAAATAACATCTGCAGATTCTATAAAAAATTATGCTTTTTATAATTATAAAAGCATTAAATCTGTAGAAATAGGTAATAGTGTTACTTCAATAGGTGATCGTGCGTTTTATGATTGTAGTGGTTTAACTTCGGTTACAATAGGTAATAGTGTTACTTCAATAGGTGATCGTGCGTTTTATGATTGTAGTGGTTTAACTTCGGTTACAATTGGTAATAGTGTTACTTCTATAGGTTCTTATGCGTTTGAAGATTGTAGTAGTTTAACAAAAGTAAATTATTTAGGTAGTGTAGATAAATGGGTG
>CALDPN010000010.1 GCA_937911235.1 uncultured Bacteroidales bacterium | reverse complement strand
CTTTTGCTACCGGATAATAGTACAAACAAAGTTCACCATCTCCCCTATATAAATCTGCATAAGACTGTAGCATTTCTGTCGGGCAAAGATATCTCCAACACGTGTCTTTACGTAAACACTTTTCTCCATTAGCACACTTAGTAATATCAGTAGAAGGCATATTTATTCTCCTTTAATATGGGATTTTGTCTGCAAGCATTTGTTCTTGCGTTAATTTACAATACATATAATCAAAATTAATGTAAACAATATAAACAAATTCATCCACAAGCTCTAAGTCCCACTCACGAAAAGGTAACCAAGTTAAACATTCATGATGGTGTACAAAATCTTTTATACGTAAAAGAACATAATCAAAAGCTTGTGATTGAATTTCATTCATTGAAAAACTATTTTTCTTTGCGAACATAAACTCTTTGCAAATACCTATTAACAAACATTCTATTTCGTGCTTAGACAAATTAGCTAATGTTTTATCTAACATATCAGGGCATTGTCTGAACTGGTCTGCGAATCCTTTTCTCGCTGCTGTTTGAATCTGCTCTTCAGTCATAGTTATCCTCCTTAAATTACTCTTAAGAGCTTGTTAACCAACCCTCTCTTTAATAATGTTTATAATCTTTTGTTTGTTATTTTCCATAGTTAATAATAATTGAGCAGAATAACGACTAACCTCAAGACCATCTTGCGTAATCATTATCTGTCTATAACCATATCTGCCTTCTTTATAATCATATACCCAATCTCCGGTAGAAATAGTTTCTAAATGATACCCTTTATTTTCCAAAGCAATCTGTTGAAGTTGTGTGGGCATAAGATTAAGCCAAGAAGAGTTCTTTTTCCCTTTTGAATTTTTACAAGTGGCGAACATGAAATCATCTGCAGCTTTGAGACACACTTGTTTTGTTCCGGCAGTAAGATAGTGCATGCGACCAGCTTTGTTCGTGCCTACAGCATGCCATTTATCTTGGTAATAAACAAGAATTGCCCATGATTCGAATGAAGTACACATCATACAGTTTTGTTGATGTGAGATGTTCATCCATTTAAATTGACTCTGTTGTAACAAGTCAAATTCAGACATTCCAAAGTCTGATATACCCTCTTTTTTCTTGAGGTCAAATTGATATTCATAGCCACAAAACGGACATTGACGTGTTGAAGCATAAAGCTCTGCCTCACAAACAGGACAATTCTTCATTCTTGCCTCGCCTTTTCCAGCACTGTCTCCAGCAAGCTCAAAATCAGAAACAAGGTTACCATGACGAAGTGCCGCTCCTGCAAAATCAAGCACAAGACAATCTGACTTGTATATGTCAGGGAAATCATTAGGGTCACATTTACGCAAACCTCTGCCAACTGCTTGAATGTACGTTGATTTATAAAAGAATGGTCTTTTGATAATAACACAGGAACAAGGTGGAGAATCGAATCCTGCAGTCAACGCCATTACAGAACAAAGAACTTGAACATTTCCATAAGTGAAATCCTCAATCATTTCCTTACGTTCTTTTTTCTTTAAACCACCATGAAAAACTTTTGAGTTAATACCATTCTTAACAAACACCTCATTTAAGCCTTCCGCATCTGCAACAGTACAGCAAAAAGCAATGGTTTTTCTCTTGGGAGCTTCTAACACCCAAGTATTGTAGATGGCTTCATCTAAGACTTCTTTGTGCATAATCTTTTCAGCCTGAGCCATATTAAAGTCATCTGCTACTACAGTAATAGCATTTAATTCTTTAGTCACACCTAAATCAATTACTTTACATACAGGTGGAACCAATACACCCATTTTCACGCCATCTATAATGTCTTTAAAATACGCAACATTATTAAAGACTTCTGACCCTTTAGGGAAATAAGGAGTCGCTGACAAACCTAACACACGTAATTTAGGATTCTTATTTCGCAATTCTTTAATGATATCTTCATATCCTAAGATATGACATTCATCAATAATAACCACATCAAACTTAGGCATATCTTCTCGTCTATTAGCTCTTGCGAGTGTTTGACGTGAGGCGAAAACTAGTTTGCCTGAAAAGTTATTTTTCTCAGCCTTTACAATAGTTCCTTCAACACCGCACACACTGGTTATTGCTCGTAAGTTTTGTTTGATTAATTCTTCGGTATGCTGAATTATCAATATTTTAGTGTCATAAGCTAATAGCTTTTCTGCTAAAAAACCCGAAGTAAGTGTTTTGCCAAAACCCGTCCCCAAAGCTAGAATGGTGTTGTCAAATTTACTAAATTGTTCAAATATGTGGTCTATAGCTTCTTGTTGATAGTCCCTAATTTTAAAGAAATTCCCCATTTATGCCTCACAAATAAAAGAAACACTGCCTTTAGCATAGACAGTGTTTCTTCTTGTGTCAACAGTTTTGGTAGTTATTAACTACATCCAACTGGGAGTAGCTCCTTGAACGGGAGAAGTCGCCGGAGCAGAAGTGGCTGGAGCAACACCAAAAGAAGGAGCTGCGGAAGCTGTGCTTGCTCCACCCATGAACTTTGCATACACATCTTTGTATTTAGTAGAATCCTTCAATACTGCAAATTTCATATTATTACGTTTAATACCATCATTACCTTCGTTTACGCCAATAACAACGACCAAAGGTTGACCGCTTAATTCTTTTAACCCTTGAGTAAGATTATATTTAGCACGATGTTCTTCACCGTTATCCTTATATCCTAAATTACGTTGAGACATTAAAATACCTTTTAATGTTTGCATACCATTACACTTGTTGGCAGCTTCACGTAATTGGGCTTCAGGTGATTTAGTTGATTTGGGATTTGGTGTCCATCCTTTAGCTTGTAACTCTGCAGCGTTTTTGCTGATTGTTTCATCAGAAGAACGAAGATAAATATTATCATAGAATGAACGTTTGAGATGTTTTCCATCTACAGTTGCCATTACTGTATATTTTACATTGAGACTGGCAGAACCTTTATCTGAGATATGAATTAGAGGGTCATCTGAGGACGGGTTTTTTGGTTGTTGAATTTCAAACATAACTTTTGCTACTGTGTTGTCTGGTATCAATGATGATTGGTCTTTAACTTCAGTAAAATCCATAGTAAACATTTTAATTTTCCTTTTTTTCAATAACGTTGTTTATTTTATTTTTAAGAAAAAATATATCGTTTTTCTTAAAATTCAGATTGCTCTAATTTTTGAAGAACACTAAATAAATTAGGAACTTCATAGGTTGATAAAGGCGGAAAACCATCTTTATTTATCCCTCTGGTTTTAAGGTCTTCCATACCATAATCATTACGCTTGTTGGTAATAATGGTTCTGTATAAACCATCTTTGCACAAGAATGGAGCATATTGTTCTTTCTGAGCTTCATCTGGTTGGAATATATGCAAAGCCCAAACACAATCAAAAATCCCTTTAAGAGCGTTATAGCCAACACTACCTTTGCATTCAGGTTTCCAAACAGGTTTGCTATAATCATCAACACTTAAGTTGTGTTTCATTGCCATAATGCAAGACTTGTTAGGACATTTTTGAATTTTAGAAATCAGGTTTTCTAATTCAATACCAACTTGCCCATAGATAGCCATTGGGTTAAGTTCTCCTTTTTTGGTAAACCGTCCTTCATAAAAGTGAGCATTATAATTGTAACAAAGTGTTGATAAGTCTGAAATAGAATCGATAAACAAGTATTTGAATTGGTCAAAAAAGGTTGTAATATCAATACCCATAACCTCAGCAAAAAATTGTTTAATCATTTGATAAGACTCAGCAGAATTTATACTTTCAGCAGGCTCGCCCGGTGTTGGACCAGCAATAGCACAAATCAACATTTGAGTTAATATCCAAGGGTTGAGAGGTTTTTGGATTCCTCTTTCTGTTTTGTTATAATCTGAGCAAAATTGAATAACATCAAAATCAGTTAAAGCCTTTTTCATTCGCTCCAGTCCGTCAACAGTCATACTCGCTGTTTCGATTTGCACATTTTTAATATTTTCTGCATTTAAAATCTCTTTTATATTTTCATAAACCTTAGTACAAAGTTTTACATCAATGTGCGAAACTACTGCGCTTGCCTTTTCGAA
>CALDPN010000009.1 GCA_937911235.1 uncultured Bacteroidales bacterium | reverse complement strand
TATATGCAGTACCTTTTAAATTTCTAGCCTCGGGATGATTAAAATACCAAGTCTTATCACTCTCAATAACATTTACTTTCAAGTTAGAGTCAGGTACCATCGCACCACCATAAAAAGATTTCTCTTTTTAGTTTCTTCAATCTCAGTAACAGTGTTTGGATTAGTAACAATAACTCTATAATCAAATATTCTAGCAAGTTCCTCACCTCTAAGAACATTTAATTTACTATTCATAATAGGGTAATGAGGAATTTTTTCTGGAATGAAAGAACTTTTCTTTGCTATCTTTTTCTGCGGATTTTGATTTCTGATCATCTGCATATCTCTCATATTAATTTTACCGTTAAGCAAATCATAATTAATTTGTTTATGCCAAACAGTGTTTCTAACCAGATTAGAACTTAAAAAAGTTTTGTTATCTGCCCAATCTACACACTTTTTTCTCCAAGCTTTTGTTTTGCTTTTCATTGAAAGCTGTTGTTTAGGAAAAGCGTTATAATTAGACATATTTATTCGAATTTAAAATTTTCTGCAAATATAATTATAAATTTACAACTATTCTAATTTTTGATACAAAAAATGCACAGATTCAAAAAATCTGTGCAATATTTAACTTTTAAATTTTTCAAAAAAGTATGTTTTGTAACATATTTGTATTATTATTTGATAGGTGATAACTCCATTACAACTTTTCCGCTTGCATCTTTAAGTTGCATAATGTTGTTGTCGTAGTTTACGCTTGATACTTGGAAAAATGCAGAGAAGATAGCGTCTTCTGTTCTCATATCTGAACAAAGTTTTTTGGTTGAACCAACATTTGTTAGCATAATAGCATTTTTATTATCAAAGGTTTTAAACTCGCCAAAGAAACTATTGCAACCAGTTGTGCCATAGAAGCGTGCTTCTTCTTTTTGGAAAGATATAAATGGAGTTTCTTCTTCAGAAGAGTTTATTTGTGTGCCAAATACATTGTCAATTTTCCAATCACCAGAAATATTAGCAGCTGTATATTTATTAGAACAACATGACATACACATAAAACCTAATACAATTGATAAAATAATGTTCTTCATAACTTATAAAATTTTAATTGTTTATATCTCTTAGACGATATTACTATCCCAAGGTTTAATTCCTAATTATTCGCTTCGCTCATCAACTCCTCA
Source organism: uncultured Bacteroidales bacterium (assembly GCA_937911235.1). Lineage (GTDB taxonomy): Bacteria > Bacteroidota > Bacteroidia > Bacteroidales > Paludibacteraceae > Enterocola. The sequence continues at coordinate 4,115 of CALDPN010000009.1, read as the reverse complement.
CTCCTAACTCCTCACTCCTCACTCCTAACTCCTAACTAATAATCTAGTATAATCAAAAACTCCCCATCAGCCTTTATGCTACACTTTTCTGAACTACACTCATTAAGCGTTCCTTGCCATAGGGCAGTGAAATCGTAGATAGGATATTTAAGACCTTCGCTTTTTAGGTTACAAGCACCGAAGTTTATAATTGAAATTTGTTGACCTACATTTGAGTTGATGGAAATATAATCTTTGCAAGGGAAAATGCTGCAGTAGTCGGTAAGCATAATTACATTTAGTCCCATTTTTCTGTATTCCATAAGCAGACTAATGTTTCCTATAGTGTGGCATTCTCTTTTTCCAGTAGCACCTAGAATAGCAATATTTTTGTAGCCTAAATCTTTTGCATGGTTAATTGCTTTTGTAAGGTCGTTGGTCTCTTGGTCATCCACCTGTATGAAATGTAGTTTGCTTTTCAACTCTTCATTTATAGAGTCGCCATCGCCAATTGTTGCCATTGGCATTTTACCTATATTAATATAGGTGTTGGCAGCGCCGTCGCAGCAAATCACTTTTTCACATTCATTTAGCACCTTTAGAGGGAGTGGGTGAGTAGGGAATTCTCCTTCGGCCAATATTACAACTTCTATTTCGTTAAGCTTTAGCATCGTTCATAAGTTGAGTCCATTTCTTATAACCAGCCACAGCCACTATTATATAAATAAGGTATAAGCCAGCAGTGAAGTATAGACCTGTAATTAGATATAACACTACACTAATGAAATTTACAAATATCCAACCAAACCATTGCTCTTTATATTTTTTGGCAAGCCAATAAAGTGAAATAATGGTTGCACTAGAGGCAAGACCATCTAGTGTGTTGTATAGTAAATCTCCTGAGTCTGAAATTTTATGTAAAACATAGATAAATACTGCAGAAATAAGCAGCATTACTATTGAGGAGTTTACTAGTACCTTTTTAGGAATGCTAGTAATAGGCAGTTCTTTTTGCTCAGAAGTTTTAGAATATTTCCAAACTAATATACCATAAATGGCAGCAAGAATGTTGTAAATGCTTAAGCATCCCAATGCATAGATGCCTTCAGAGAAATATATTAATGTGTAAATGGCAGACATAATTATATTTACAATCCATAAAGATGAGCTCGCGCGATATTCGTAATAAAGGTATATTAACCCTAATATCGTGCCTGCTATCTCAAGTATTTGTATTATGTTGCCACTTAAGAAATCCATAATTATTCGTATTTGGCAATTCTACGAAGAAGGTCTAAATCCAAAATTCTGATGCTTCTACCTGTTACACTTACAAGTCCGTCGGTTGCAAACTGAGATAGTGTTCTAATAGCATTAGTCATATTAGATAAACTTGCAAGGTCTTCTCTCGAAAGGTTTAGTATCAATGTTTCGCCATCTTCTAGAGTGCCATAATTGTCTCTTAGGTGAAGAATGGTTTCTGCAAGTCTGCCACGTAGGTGTTTTTGTGTAAGCACAATGCCACGAGAGTCGGAAATGCCAAGGTCGATAGACAAGAATCTAATAAACTCAAATGCAAGTTTGGCATTTTCGCTTAGTAGTTTTGTGATTACTTCTTTAGGAATTGCAAAAATAACACATGACTCCACAGCGTAAGCAGTGGTAATGTATCTCTCACCAGCAAACATAGCTCTATAACCAAAAAGTTCATTTGGTTTTATAATTCTTACTATTTGGCTGCGCACGCCAACTCCTTCCTTATTAATTTTTACAAACCCGCTCAATACGCCAAGAAGTTTTGTTGGCTCTTCTCCATCTGAATATATAATAGAATTCTTTTTATAACTTATAAATTCTATGTTTGATTCAAGATACACTTGTTCCTCTTTTGTAAGAGATTGCCAAAGTTCTAGGTTTTCAAGTACTTGTTTTGGGTTGTAAATTTTTTTTCTGCTTGCCATTAAAATCAAAATCTATGTTTAGAAAATATGTTTTTCGGCACAAAAATACAATATTTTTCTCAAATTATAGCATTTTTTGCATTTTTTGTGATAATATCATATCTTTGTATGTGAAAATTATGGCCAATTATAACTTGGTCTGTAGAATTTATAGTTATTTATATGGAAAAAATTACATTAGATAAATTGGACGAGAAGATACTTGCGCTAGTGTCTTCAAATGCAAGAACTCCTTTCCTTGAAGTTGCACGTGAATGCAATGTTTCAGGTGCTGCTATTCATCAACGTGTGCAAAAACTTATTAGTATGGGAGTAATTACAGGTTCAGAATTTACACTAGACCCTGTGAAAGTAGGTTATACCACATGTGCATATATGGGTATTTTCCTTAAAGATGCAAACGACTTTACAAATGTGGTAGATGGTCTTAAAAGCATTCCAGAAGTAGTTGAATGTCACTATACCACAGGAAAGTTTGCCTTATACGTAAAAATTTATGCTAGAGACAATAAACACTTCTTAAGCATAATCCACGACAAAATCCAAAACATTCAAGGTATTGCCTCTACCGAAACACTTATTTCTCTAGGCGAAGCCTTCCGCCGCCAAATCCCAGTAGAAGGCATGGCAACGGAAGAGTAAAATTAGAGATTTATAATTTATATCATCGCCGCACTCAAAGTTTTTTATTTTGGGTGCGGTTTTGTATTTTGTATAGAATTTATTATTTTTGTAGCACCCTTGAACTCAACAAGGGAACAGGTCTTGAAGTTGTGTTTGTGAATGTAAGATTAATACCACAAACAGCAACTTTTGTGTTAATTAACTAAACTATAAATCTTAATTCTTAGTAATTATGGAAAAATTAGATTCATTTATTTTATTAGAATTTTATGTGTGTTTTGTTAAATTACTCTTACACAAAGTAAAATTATTTTGCTGTAAGTTGTATAAGTGTACAACTTTTGTTACCTTTGCAGTATGAAAAAGATAATTGCCTTTAAACGGTATTATTCCGATTTTATGGGGAAATTATCTGAATCGGAACGAACAAAAATACTACGAGCATTATTATTGTTTGAAACAGAGGATAAAATTCCTTATCATTACATAAAATATTTGCGTGATGATATTTATGAATTTAGAGTAAACTATGGTAATAATGAATTTCGACTATTATTTATATACGATGGCGATACGATAGTTGTACTACTAAATTGTTTTAAAAAGAAAACTCAGAAAACTCCTAATAGTGAGATAGAAAAAGCAATACGTTTAAAAGAAGAATATTATGAACAAAAAGACTGAAATATATGATATTAGTGCTGAACTTACCAAAGAATTTGGTGCAGTTGGTAGTGCCAAAAGGGCTGAGGCAATAGAACAAGCTTGGGAAGAATATAATGCACAGATATTATTAGATGCTCGCAAAAAAGCACATCTAACACAAGCAGAAGTTGCAGCTCGCATAGGTGCAGATAAAAGTTATATTTCACGTGTAGAACGTGGCTTAACAGTTCCAACAGTTTCTACACTTTACAAAATTGCAGCTGCGATGGGCTTTGCTGTAGTGTTAAGGCCTATATAAAACAATAATGGTATGTCGGAATTTCCGACATACCATTTAAAATATTGTGCGATATAGATTATTTCTTGAAGTAAGAATCTAGAAGTTTTGTGGCAGCAATGAATGAGCTTATCTCGTCATTGCTGATTTTTATTTCCATGTCTGAAAGCTGTGCTTCTATTTCTGGATTTTTGTAGAAGTGGTTGCGTAGGGCTTCGTCGATGGTTTCATACATCCAATATTTAGCTTGGAGTTTGCGTTTCACGTCGAAATAACCATTCTTCTTTGTAAAGGCAATGTATTCTTCCATCATTTGCCAAACTTCTTCTATGCCTATTTTGTGAAACGCTGAGCAAGTAAGCACTTTAGGAACCCAACCACTTTCGTGAGCAGGGAATAGGTGAAGTGCGTTTTGGAACTGGCATTGAGCAAGTTTTGCTTTTTCAAGGTTTGCACCTTCGGCTTTATTTATAATAATTCCGTCTGCCATTTCCATAATGCCACGTTTAATGCCTTGAAGCTCGTCGCCTGTGCCTGCAAGTTGGATAAGTAGGAAGAAATCTACCATTGAGTGAACAGCGGTTTCGCTCTGCCCTACTCCTACAGTT
>CALDPN010000008.1 GCA_937911235.1 uncultured Bacteroidales bacterium | reverse complement strand
TCTTGATGCCTGTTGAAGACGTATTCTCTATCACTGGTCGTGGTACTGTTGCTACAGGTCGTATCGAAACTGGTATCATCCACGTAGGTGATGCAGTTGAAATCATCGGTCTTGGTGCAGAAAAACTTACTTCTACAGTTACTGGTGTTGAGATGTTCCGTAAACTTCTCGATGAAGGTGAAGCTGGTGATAACGTAGGTCTTCTCCTCCGTGGTATCGACAAAAACGAAATCAAACGTGGTATGGTTATCACTCACCCAGGTAAAGTTACACCTCACACTAACTTCAAAGCTTCAGTTTATATCTTGAAAAAAGAAGAAGGTGGTCGTCACACTCCATTCCACAACAAATATCGTCCACAATTCTACATCCGTACAATGGACGTAACTGGTGAAATCACTCTTCCAGAAGGTCGTGAAATGGTTATGCCAGGTGACAACTTAGAAATCTCTGTAGAACTAATCTACCCAGTAGCTTGTAACGTAGGTCTACGTTTCGCTATCCGTGAAGGTGGTCGTACAGTAGGTTCTGGTCAAATCACAGAAATCTTAGCTTAATATTAACTAAGTATAACTCCCAAGGGTTCACCGCGAGGTGAACCTTTGTTTACGGGTCAAGTTTATTGACCCACCTACGGGTCTAGCTCAGTTGCTAGAAATAGAAGAGCATAAGTGCTCTACCAACTGAGTGAAAAGTTAGAAATAACCGGCCTATTTTACGGGTCTAGCTCAGTTGGTAGAGCACTGGTCTCCAAAACCAGGTGTCGGGAGTTCGAGCCTCTCGACCCGTGCTAAAAACAAATAAATAAACAAACCATGAAGTTTGTAACTTACATAAAAGAATCTTACAACGAACTTATACATAAAGTTTCTTGGCCTACTGCAAAGGAATTAAGCAATAGTGCTGTCATTGTGTTAACTGCTTCCATCATAATGTCACTCATTATTTGGTTAATTGACCTTGGCTTTGAAGAGATTATGAAATTTATCTATAATTTGATAGGCTAATTGGAGGATTGTATATGTCTGAAACTAATAAAAAGTGGTATGTCCTTAGAGCTGTTAGCGGTAAGGAAAACAAAGTAAGAGAGTATGTTGAAGCTGAAATCAGAAACAACCCTCTTTATCACGGACGTGTGTTTCAAGTATTGATCCCAACCGAGAAAGTATATCAAATGAGAAACAACAAGAAGATAGTTAAAGAAAGAAGCTATCTTCCTGGTTATGTTTTAGTAGAAATGGTACTAACTGGTGATATTATGCACGAGTTACGTAACGTTCCTAACGTTATTGGCTTTTTAGGCGGTAACGACTCTAAAAACATAGTTCCACTTCGTCAAACAGAAGTTAACCGTATCTTAGGTACTGTTGACAAACTACAAGAACAAGAAGAAGAACTAAGCGTTCCATTCTATGTAGGTGAAGAAGTGAAAGTAATCTCTGGACCATTTAACGACTTCAAAGGTACTATTGAAGAAGTTAACAATGAAAGAAAAAAGCTAAAGGTTATGGTCATGATCTTCGGACGCAAAACTCCGCTAGAATTAAGCTTTATGCAAGTTGAGAAAGGACAATAAGGTTACGCTCTACTTGTCCGTTTTTCACCAATAATTTATTAACAACAAAAAGTATTTGATAACATGGCAAAAGAAATTGCTGGCCAAATCAAATTGCAAGTAAAAGGTGGTGCTGCAAATCCATCTCCTCCAATTGGTCCTGCCTTGGGTTCCAAGGGTATCAATATTATGGAGTTTTGCAAACAATTTAATGCCAGAACCCAAGACAAAGCAGGAAAAATCTTGCCTGTGGTCATTACCTATTACACTGATAAATCTTTCGATTTTATCATCAAAACTCCTCCTGTGGCTATCCAACTACTTGAAGTTACAAAACAAAAAAGTGGTTCTGCTCAGCCTAACAGAAAGAAAATAGCTGAAGTAACTTGGGAACAAGTTAAAGCTATTGCAACTGATAAAATGGCAGATTTAAACTGTTTCACTATTGATTCAGCAATGCGTATGGTAGCTGGTACCGCAAGAAGCATGGGTATCTCAGTTAAAGGAGAATTTCCAGAAAGTAATTAACCCTTCAATTTTTAAAACATGAGTAAACTGACAAAAAATCAAAAGTTAGCTGCTGAGAAAATTGAAGTAGGTAAAAGCTACTCTCTTGCAGAAGCAGCTCAATTAGTAAAAGATATCACATTTACTAAATTTGACGCATCAGTCGATATCGACGTTCGTTTAGGTGTAGACCCTCGTAAAAGTAACCAAATGGTACGTGGCGTAGTTTCACTTCCTAACGGTACTGGTAAAGAGGTTCGCGTATTGGCCCTATGTACTCCCGACAAAGAAGCAGAAGCAAAAGCTGCTGGCGCTGATTATGTTGGTCTTGATGAATTTATCGAAAAAATTAAAGGCGGTTGGACTGATATTGATATCATCATTACTATGCCTTCAATTATGGGTAAACTTGGTGCTCTAGGTCGTGTTTTAGGTCCTCGTGGTTTAATGCCAAACCCTAAAAGCGGTACAGTAACCAACGAAATAGGTAAAGCAGTTAAAGAAGTAAAACAAGGTAAAATTGACTTCAAAGTAGATAAAACTGGTATCGTTCACGCAGCTATTGCTAAAGTATCTTTCGATGCAGAAAAAATAGCTGAGAATGCTAAAGAATTTATCAGCACTTTGATTAAACTAAAACCTACCGCTGCTAAAGGTATCTATATTAAGAGCATTTATCTTTCAAGTACAATGAGTAAGGGTGTAAAAGTAGACCCTAAATCAGCTGAATAACCACTAAAATTATTGTAAGCATGAAAAAGGAAGATAAAGCAAATGTTATAGCTCTTATTCAAGAAACTATTGGTCAATATGACCACTTCTACGTAACAGATACTTCTGAATTAAACGCAGAAAGAACACATCTATTACGTAAAGCATGTTTCGAGAAAGACGTAAAATTAATGGTGGTTAAAAACACCTTGTTCCAAAAGGCATTAGAAGGTCTAGATGCTGATTTCAGCGAAATCTACGGCACTCTAAGTGGCTCTACCTCTATAATGTTCTCAAACAATGGTAATGCTCCAGCTCGTCTTATCAAAGAATTAAGTAAAGACAAAGCTAACAACGGCAAACCAGTATTGAAAGCAGCTTATGTATACGAAAGCATGTACGTTGGCGCTGACCAATTAGATGCTCTAGTAGCTCTTAAATCTAAAGAAGAACTTCTTGGCGAAATCATCGGCTTGTTACAATCTCCAATGCAAAATGTGCTTTCTGCACTTCAATCTGGAGGCAATACAATCCATGGCGTGTTAAAAACACTAGGCGAGAGAGAATAATTACCCAAAACAACAAATTAGTAAAAACTTTTTAAATTTTATAAAAATGGCAGATTTAAAGAAACTTGCAGAAGAACTAGTAAACCTAACCGTTAAAGACGTAAACGAACTAGCTCAAATTTTAAAAGATGAATATGGTATCGAACCTGCAGCTGCTGCTGTAGCTGTTGCTGGCCCAGCTGCTGCTGGTGCTGCTGCTCCTGCTGCTGAAGAAAAAACATCTTTTGACGTAGTATTAAAATCAGCTGGTGCTAACAAACTAGCTATCGTAAAACTAGTTAAAGAACTAACAGGTCTTGGCCTAAAAGAAGCTAAAGATATCGTTGACGCTGCTCCTGCTAACGTTAAAGAAGGTGTAAGCAAAGACGAAGCTGAAGCATTGAAAAAACAACTTACTGAAGCTGGCGCTGAAGTTGAGTTAAAATAATCTAACTTCCTGTAAATCAGGAGGCTCGGTTTAGAACCTTAGCAAAATAAGGTTCTAAACCTTTTTATGCTTAAAATAGTGGTCTGCTTTTCCACACATAAAAAAGCAATCACGAGTTAGTCTTTAACCGTTTGATATTAAACCTCGTATGAGTAACAACAGAATAAATTTCTCATCAATTAAAAATCCGTTGGAATACCCTGACTTCCTAGAAGTTCAGTTAAAATCATTCAAGGATTTCTTCCAACTAGATACTCCTCCGGAAAAAAGAAAAAACGAAGGATTGTATAAGGTATTTTCCGAAAACTTTCCTATAAACGATACTAGAAACAACTTTACACTTGAGTTTCTAGACTACTATATCGATCCTCCTCGCTATTCTATAGATGAGTGTATCGACCGTGGACTTACATACAATGTTCCACTAAAAGCTAAACTTAGATTATCTTGCACCGATCCAGATCACGAAGATTTTGAAACTGTGATCCAAGACGTTTACCTAGGTCCTATCCCTTATATGACCGAAAAAGGTACATTCGTTATCAACGGTGCTGAACGTGTAGTTGTATCTCAATTACACCGTTCTCCAGGTGTTTTCTTCGGACAAAACATGCACACCAATGGTACTAAGTTATATTCTGCACGTATTATTCCATTCCGTGGATCATGGATAGAATTTACTACAGACATTAACAACGTGATGTATGCATACATCGACCGTAAGAAAAAATTACCTGTTACTACCCTACTTCGTGCTGTAGGTTTTGAAAGTGATAAAGAAATTCTTGAAATTTTCAACCTTGCAGAAGAAATCAAAGCAACTAAAACCAATCTTAAAAAAGCTATTGGTAGAAAATTAGCTGCTCGTGTACTTAAAACTTGGGTAGAAGACTTTGCTGACGAAGATACAGGAGAAGTTGTTTCTATCGATCGTAACGAAGTTATCATCGACCGTGAAACTATTCTAGAAGCAGAACATATTGACAAAATTATAGAAACCGGTGTTTCTACAATTCTTCTTCACCGCGAAGATGCTAATATGTCTGACTATACAATAATATATAACACATTACAAAAGGACTCTTGTAACTCAGAAAAAGAAGCTGTTTATTATATCTATCGCCAACTACGTAATGCTGAACCTACAGATGAAACTAGTGCACGCGAAGTTATTAATAACCTATTCTTCTCTGAAAAACGTTATGACCTTGGTGATGTGGGCCGTTATCGTATCAACCGCAAATTAAATCTTGATATAGCTGCAGAGATTAAAGTATTGACTAGAGAAGATATTATTGCTATTATTCAATATTTAATTGAACTTATTAACTCTAAAGCGGATGTTGACGATATTGACCACTTAAGCAACCGTCGTGTTCGTACTGTTGGCGAACAACTTTACAACCAATTCGGTATTGGTCTAGCTCGTATGGCTCGTACTATTCGTGAAAGAATGAATGTTCGTGACAACGAAGTATTTACTCCAATCGACCTTATTAATGCTAAGACAATCTCTTCAGTAATTAATTCGTTCTTTGGTACTAACGCATTGTCACAATTCATGGACCAAACCAACCCACTAGCAGAAATCACTCACAAACGTCGTTTATCTGCTCTTGGTCCTGGTGGTCTTTCTCGTGAAAGAGCTGGTTTCGAGGTACGTGACGTTCACTACACACACTATGGTCGTCTATGTCCTATCGAAACTCCTGAAGGTCCAAACATCGGTCTTATCAACTCTCTTTGCGTATTCGCTAAGATTAACGATTTAGGTTTCATCGAAACTCCATATCGTAAAGTTGAAAACAAGACTGTTAACTTAAATAAAGATGAGGTAGTTTACCTAGCTGCTGAAGAAGAAGAAAACAAAATCATTGCACAAGGTAATGCTCCATTAAACGATGACGGTACATTTATCCGTACTCGTGTTAAATCTCGTCAAGACAGTGATTTCCCAATCGTTGCTCCAGAAGAGGTTGAACTTATGGACGTAGCTCCTCAACAAATTGCATCTATCGCTGCTGCTCTTATCCCATTCCTAGAACACGACGACGCGAACCGTGCGCTGATGGGTTCTAACATGATGCGTCAAGCAGTGCCACTTCTACGCACAGAGGCTCCTATCGTGGGTACTGGTATAGAAGGTCAATTAGTACAAAATTCACGTACTCAAATTGTTGCTGAACGTGATGGTGTAATTGAATATGTAGATGCTACAACTATTCGCATTAAATACGAATACACAGAAGAAGAATTGTTCGTACGTTTCGACGAACCTGTTCAAGAATACAAATTACCTAAGTTCCAAAAAACTAACCAAAGCACCACTATCGACCTTCGTCCAATCTGTAAGAAGGGTGATAAAGTAACTAAAGGTCAAATCCTTACCGAAGGTTACTCTACTCAAAATGGTGAACTTGCTATTGGTAGAAACCTTAAAGTGGCATTCATGCCTTGGAAAGGTTACAACTATGAGGACGCTATCGTAATTAACGAACGTGTTGTTCGCGAAGACTTACTAACTTCTGTTCACGTAGATGAATATACACTTGAGGTTCGTGAAACCAAACGTGGTATGGAAGAACTTACAGCGGATATTCCAAACGTAAGTGAAGATGCAACTAAAGACCTAGACGAAAACGGTATTATCCGCGTTGGTGCTCTAGTTAAACCTGGTGACATCCTTATTGGTAAAATCACTCCAAAAGGTGAATCAGATCCTTCTCCAGAGGAAAAACTTCTACGTGCTATCTTCGGTGATAAAGCTGGTGACGTGAAAGACGCTTCTCTAAAAGCTAACCCATCACTTCGTGGTGTAGTTATTGGTAAACGTCTATTCTCTAAAGCACAAAAAACTAAGAAAGAAAAATCTGAAGAAAAAATTCAGATTGCAGCAATGGAAGCTCGCTTCGAAGAAAATGTTGCTAAACTTAAAAACATTCTTGTTGATAAGTTGATGGTTCTAACTAGCGGCAAAACATCACAAGGTGTTAAAGATTTCTTAGGTGCAGACCTTATCGCTAAAGGTAATAAGTTTACACAAAAACAATTATTAGAAATTGATTATACCACTGTTCAAGTAAGTAAATGGACAGCTGACGCTCACAAAAATGATTTAATTCGTGACGTTATCCTTAACTACTTACGTAAATACAAAGAACTTGATGCTGTTCTTAAACGTGAAAAATACAACATCAGCGTTGGTGATGATCTTCCTTCTGGTATTGTTCAACTAGCTAAGATTTATATCGCTAAAAAACGTAAAATCCGCGTTGGTGATAAAATGGCGGGTCGTCACGGTAACAAAGGTATTGTTTCTCGTATTGTTCGTCAAGAAGATATGCCATTCCTTGCAGATGGTACTCCAGTAGATATCGTTCTAAACCCACTAGGTGTGCCTTCTCGTATGAACTTAGGACAAATCTTTGAAACTGTTCTAGGATGGGCTGGAAAAGAACTAGGTGTGAAATTTGCGACTCCTATCTTCGACGGTGCATCATTAGACGACTTAAATACATGGACTGACAAAGCTGGTGTGCCAAGATATGGTAAAACTTACCTATTCGATGGTGGTACTGGCGAAAGATTTGACCAACCTGCTACTGTAGGTGTTATCTATATGTTGAAATTAGGCCACATGGTAGAAGACAAAATGCACGCTCGTTCTATCGGTCCTTACTCACTTGTTACACAACAACCTCTTGGTGGTAAAGCTCAATTCGGTGGTCAACGTTTCGGTGAGATGGAAGTTTGGGCGCTAGAAGCATTCGGCGCATCACACATCCTTCAAGAAATCTTGACAATTAAATCTGACGACGTAGTAGGACGTGCTAAAGCTTACGAAGCTATAGTTAAAGGTGATCCAATTCCACAAGCTGGAATTCCAGAATCTCTTAACGTATTACTACACGAATTACGTGGCTTAGGTCTTAGCATCAACTTAGAATAAAAAAGTACTATGGCATTTAGAAGTGAAAATAATAAACAAAAAACCAATTTTAGCAAAATAACCATTGGTTTAGCTTCTCCTGAAGAGATTCTAAAACAATCTAGTGGTGAAGTGCTAAAACCAGAAACCATCAACTATCGTACATACAAACCTGAACGTGATGGTCTATTCTGTGAACGCATCTTTGGTCCTACTAAAGATTACGAATGTCACTGTGGTAAATATAAGAGCATTCGTTACAAAGGTATCACTTGCGACCGTTGTGGTGTGGACGTTACTGAAAAGAAAGTGCGTCGTGAACGTATGGGTCACATCAAATTGGTGGTTCCTGTTGCTCACATCTGGTATTTCCGTTCTTTACCTAACAAGATTGGTTACCTTTTAGGATTACCTACAAAGAAACTTGACTCTATCATATATTATGAAAAATATGTGGTAATTCAAGCTGGTATCCACACTGAACTTGCTGTTGGTGATACTCTTAGTGAAGAAGAATATGATGAAATCATGGATAATCTTCCACGTGAAAATCAACTTCTTGACGATAGCGATCCAAACAAGTTCATCGCTAAAATGGGTGCTGAAGCTATCCAAGATATGTTAATGCGCATAGACTTGGACAAAGTTTCATACGAATTACGCGACAAAGCTAGCACAGACCTTTCTCAACAACGTAAAACTGAAGCGTTAAAACGTCTACAAGTTATTGAGTCTTTCCGTGCTTCTAAACATCGCAACAAACCTGAATGGATGGTTATCAATGTAGTTCCTGTGATTCCACCAGAACTACGTCCTCTAGTTCCACTAGATGGTGGTCGTTTCGCAACATCAGACCTTAACGACCTTTACCGTCGTGTAATCATCCGTAACAACCGTTTGAAAAAACTTATCGAAATTAAAGCTCCTGAAGTAATTCTTCGTAACGAAAAACGTATGTTACAAGAAGCTGTGGACTCTTTATTCGATAACACTCGTAAATCTACAGCGGTTAAAGCAGACGCAAACCGTGCTCTTAAATCACTATCTGATAGTTTGAAAGGTAAACAAGGTCGTTTCCGTCAAAACTTATTAGGTAAACGTGTTGACTACTCTGCTCGTTCTGTAATCGTCGTTGGTCCAGAACTTCGTATGCATGAGTGTGGTCTTCCAAAAGACATGGCTACAGAACTTTACAAACCATTTATCATTCGTAAACTGATTGAACGTGGTATCGTAAAAACTGTAAAATCTGCTAAGAAAATCGTTGATAGAAAAGATACAGTAGTTTGGGATATTCTTGAACACGTAATGAAAGGACACCCAGTTCTTTTAAACCGTGCTCCTACTCTTCACCGTTTAGGTATTCAAGCATTCCAACCTAAGATGATTGAGGGTAAAGCTATCCAACTTCACCCACTTGCATGTACCGCGTTCAACGCCGACTTCGACGGTGACCAAATGGCTGTTCACTTGCCACTTGGCAACGAAGCTATCCTTGAGGCTCAAATCCTTATGCTAGCTTCTCACAACATTCTTAACCCTGCCAACGGTGCTCCTATCACAGTACCTTCTCAGGATATGATTCTTGGTCTATACTATATGACCAAAGAACGTTCTGGCGCTATGGGTGAAGGTTTGAAATTCTATTCTCCAGAAGAAGTTAATATTGCGTACAACGAACGTCGCGTTACTCTTAACACTAAGATTACTGTTAAAACTAAAGATGTTGAAAACGGTTTATTAGTAACTAAATTAATCGACACCACAGTAGGTCGCGTTTTATTCAACGAATGCGTTCCAGAAGAAGTTGGTTTCATTAATACACTTATTACTAAAAAATCTCTTCGTGACATCATTAGCAAGGTAATCGCAGTATGTGGTGTAGCTCGTACAGCAGACTTCCTTGATGATATCAAGAACTTAGGTTACTATATGGCGTTCAAAGGCTGTCTATCATTCAACCTTGAAAACGTTATTATCCCAGAAGAAAAAGAAAAACTTGTACAAGAAGGTTACGACAAAGTTGAAGCAATCCTTAGCGACTATAGCATGGGCTTCATTACCTTCAACGAACGTTATAACCAAATCATTGATACTTGGACACACGTTAATAACAATCTATCAAATATTTTGATGGATCAACTTAAGAAAGATGACCAAGGTTTCAACTCTGTATATATGATGTTGGACTCTGGTGCCCGTGGTTCTCGTACTCAGATTAGTCAGTTATGCGGTATGCGTGGTCTGATGGCTAAACCTCAAAAAGCTGGTGCTGAAGGTGGTCAAACCATTGAAAACCCTATTCTTTCTAACTTTAAGGAAGGTCTATCTGTGTTGGAATACTTTATTTCTACTCACGGTGCTCGTAAGGGTCTTGCGGATACAGCGTTAAAAACTGCCGATGCTGGTTACTTAACTCGTCGTCTAGTAGACGTTTCTCACGACGTGATTATTCAAGAAGAAGACTGTGGCACTCTTCGTGGTCTTATCGCTACTGAGCTTAAGAATAATGAAGATGTTATCTCATCTCTATATGAACGTATCTTAGGTCGTGTTTCTGTTCACGATATTATCCACCCAGTAACTGAAAAAATCATTGTAGGTGCTGGTGAAGAAATCACAGAAGACGCTGCTAAGATGATTCAAGAATCTTCTATCGAACAAGTAGAAATTCGTTCAGTTCTTACCTGCGAATCTAAGAAAGGTGTTTGTGCTAAATGTTACGGTCGCAACCTTGCTACTGGACGTATGGTACAAAAAGGTGAAGCTGTTGGTGTTATCGCCGCTCAATCTATCGGTGAGCCAGGTACTCAGCTTACACTTCGTACTTTCCACGTGGGTGGTGTGGCAGCCAACGTTGCAACTGAAAACAAACTTATCTCTCGCTACGATGGTGTTCTAGAAATAGATGAACTTCGTACAGTTAAGTCTGAATCTGGTGAAGAAATCGTTGTTAGCCGTTTAACTGAGCTACGTATCGTAGAGCCTAATACTAAAGTTGTATTAACAACTCAAAACATCCCTTACGCATCTACAATCTTCGTGAAAAACGGTGCTAAGGTGAAAAAAGGTGATGCTCTTTGTGAATGGGACCCATTCAACGCTGTAGTTATCTCTGAAGTAAAAGGTAAGATTAAATTTGAAAATGTAATTGAAAACATTACATATAAAGTTGAATCTGACGAACAAACTGGTCTAAAAGAGAAGATCATTGTTGAGGCTAAGGACAAAGACAAAAACAAAATTCCTTCAGCTCTTGTACTTGACGAAAAAGGTAAAGTGGTTCGCACATATACACTTCCAGTAGGTGCTCACATCTCACTTGACGAAAATGCTAACATTCAAGTAGGTCAAACTTTATTCAAGATTCCTCGTGTTGTTAGTAAAGTGGGTGACATCACAGGTGGTCTTCCACGTGTAACTGAGCTATTTGAAGCTCGTAACCCTTCTAACCCTGCTATCGTTTCTGAAATTGATGGTGAAGTTAGCTTCGGTAAAATCAAACGTGGTCAACGTGAAATCATTATTACTCCTAAGATTGGTAAAGAAAAGATCTATCTAGTTCCACTTTCTAAACAAATCTTGGTTCAAGAAAATGACTTCGTGCGTGCTGGTGGTGCTTTATCAGATGGTGCTATTACTCCTTCTGACATCCTAGCAATTAAAGGTCCTACCGCTGTTCAAGAATACATTGTGAATGAAGTTCAAGACGTATATCGTTCTCAAGGTGTGAAAATCAACGATAAACACTTTGAAGTAATTGTTCGTCAAATGATGCGTAAAGTTGAAATCGACGATCCAGGCGATACACACTTCCTTGAAAAACAAATTGTAGACAAACAAGCGTTTATGGAAGAAAACAACCAAATCTGGGGCAAATATGTTGTTACAGATGCTGGTGACTCTGAAATCTTCCAACGTGGTCAAATCGTTACAGCTCGTAAGCTGCGCGACGAGAATAGTTCTCTAAAACGTAAAGACTTACGCATTGTTGAAACTCGTGAAGCAGTTCCTGCTACCTCTAACCAAATCTTACAAGGTATCACACGTGCTGCTCTACAAACCACAAGCTTCATGTCTGCTGCGTCATTCCAAGAAACCACAAAAGTATTAAATGATGCTGCTATTAACGGTAAGGTTGACTACCTAGAAGGTATGAAAGAAAACGTTATTACAGGTCGCTTGATACCTGCTGGTACAGGTCTTTCAGCTTACGAAAAAATAGTTGTTGCTTCTCGTGAAGAATATGAAAAAATCATGGAAGCTAAACGTAATCTGATTGAAACTAAAGAAGAAAGTGCTGCTGAATAAGTAGTAATCTAATATAAAAAAGGGGGACTCATAAGAGTCTCCCTTTTTTATTGCTTAAAATGGTAATATTGCCAAAATTTAAATCAAATTATTTTGCCCAAAGTATATACTCACCATATTTGGCAGTAATTACATCTACATAATAAATTGGCTCATTACCCCTACAATATCCATATTTACAAACCTCATCGTTGTAATATTCTGGATTTGATTTTAATCTAAGAAAATCTTTTACATCATCCCATACATCTGGATTTTTTCCGTGTTTCACAGTTAAAGCCCTAGCGTCAAATATATGTCCAGGACCAGCGTTGTATGAAGCTAAAACAAACTTCACTTTCTCACGTTCATCTGTTATATTAGGGAATAGCGTCTTCATTTTGTTTAAATATTGTGCTGCAGCACGAATATTTTTTTCAGGATCATAAAATTCTTCCTCTGTAAGCCCTAAAGAAATTGCTGTTTTAGGCATTATCTGCATAAGGCCACACGCTCCTGCCCATGAGGTAACATTTGGATTAAATTTCGACTCTTTATATGCAACGGCTGCCAATAATCTCCAATCCCATCCTACTATTTTAGAGTATGTTTTAAAATAGTCATCGTATGAGGAAATTCTATTATAACTTGGTATTTTCTTAAATCCTTCAGATTCAAAATATTTACTTTTCTCAAAGTATTTACTATAAATGGCTGTATATTTTGAACTTTTTGAAGTATTCTCTACCCACTCATTAATGTAAGAAAGTAACTCTGGTGAGTTCTTAGACACACACCATGCAGCTCGTTGGGGGAAACTTACATCTAGATTGTGATTTATATTCCCAAAATATGTTTTGTTTAACCTGGCAATATCTTTTTCGGCAAATGTATAACTTATTCTATGGTGTGCTACATCTGCTATCAAATCTTCTACTTTTGATGTGTCTGAAGAGTATATAATATCTATTCCTCCTCCTATTTCATCGTTTAAGAAATGTATTCGCTTTGAATATATTGAGTTAGGAACTACAGTGATTTGCTTTCCTGTAAGATGAAGTACATCTGTTACCATAGTATCAGACTTGCACTGCACTAGTACTTGATTGGTAATATATTCTCTTTTGGTAAATTCTACTTTCTCTTTATTTTCCTCGGTATAAGGTACTCTATATGCTACCAAATCTACTTGATAATCTTCCAACATTTCTAACAATGCTGTAAGATTTGGTGCTACATGCAATTTTAAGCCAACTTTGAGTTCTTTGCATAATAGTTTTACAAACTCATATTCATATCCCATTTCACTCTCTTTATAATTGAAGTATGATAATGGACCATATAGAGTAGCTACAACAAGGGTGTCTGAATCAATGATTTCAGACAAATCTCTCGGCTTATTTCTTCTGCTTGTATGCGAACATGAAAGCATTAAAATTGACAGTACTACTAATAATATGTATATGAATCTATTCATAAAAAAAATATTTAGTAAATATAATCATATTTTTCTAAAAAACATTTTTGTTTTAATTTTTTTACTATCTTTGTGACTATATAAGTAAAGAAAACTATTTGTTAGATCGGCTTAATTCTTAATCATGAAAAATTTAAAATTTAAAATTAAAAGTTTATGTCATTAAATAAAGTATTACTTATCGGTAACGTGGGCAAAGACCCTGAAGTTCGCTATGTTAGCGACAATCTAGCAGTTGCAAACTTCTCTATTGCAACAACAAAAAAAGGTTATAAAACAAATGATGGCAAAGAAGTGCCAGATAAAACTGAATGGCACACTATCGTATGTTGGAGAGGCCTAGCTAAACTTGCTGAACAATATATCAAAAAAGGTACACAAGTTTATGTAGAAGGTGAATTACAAACTCGTAGCTGGGAAAAAGATGGTATTACAAGATATACCACTGAAATTATGGCTAACGAAATTCAATTATTAGGAAGAAAAGCTGACAACATGGCTAATGAAGCAGCAGCTACTCCATCGGTGCCAAGCCAGCCAGTTCCACAAGAAGACGAGAATGGTGAACTTCCATTCTAAAATTTAAATAAAAAAGAACTAAAGTCGAAACAAATAGAAAAAGGGGCTAACTTTTAAAAGTTAGCCCCTTAACTTTTATAGGGTTTTACAATAAAGTGTCAGGATTTAAATTATCTTTTTCTATATCTAGGAAATATTTGTAGGTTCCTACTTTAAGTTCTAGAGTAGCGGCTTCGTCGCAAACAATAATACCTTTTGGATGCATTTGTAATGCGCTGATAGTCCATAGGTGATTTACACTACCTTCTATCGCCGCACCTAATGCGCGTGATTTATTGTGACCATTTACTAGAATTAACACTTCTTTTGCATCCATCACAGTTCCCACACCCACTGTTAGTGCTGTTTTAGGAACTTTGTTCACGTCATTATCAAAGAATCTTGAGTTTGCTATTATAGTATCTGTAGTTAAAGTTTTTACTCTAGTACGAGACTGAAGTGAAGAACCTGGTTCGTTGAATGCAATATGACCATCAGGACCAATACCACCTAAGAATAAATCTATACCTCCTGCTTTTAATATTCTTTCTTCATATTCTTGGCATTCTTTTGTTAAATCTGCAGCGTTACCATTTAGGATATTTACGTTTTCTTTCTTAATATCTATATGTGAGAAGAAATTGTTCCACATAAACGAATGATAACTTTCTGGATGTTCTTCTGGAAGATTTACATACTCATCCATATTGAAAGTTATTACATTTTTAAAAGAAACAACTCCTTTTTTATTTAACTCTACAAGTGCTCTATACATTCCTAATGGAGAAGAGCCTGTAGGTAATCCTAATACAAAAGGTTTTTCTTCTGTTGGGTTTGCTGCGTTTATTTTGCTAGCAACATAATTTGCTGCCCATTGTGACATCTTGTCATAATCTGGCTGAATTATTAGTCTCATTTTCGTATTAAATTAATATCGAATGCAAATTTAATTTTTTTTGAAAAAAAATCACTTTTTGGATGATTATTTTTTTTATTGAAACTAAATTTTTTTACTGAATTACGATTTTTTGATTGAGGTTTATTTTGAGAAGGTATAAAGAAAAAAAGGAAATTGCGAATGCAATTTCCTTTACTTAGTTGCGGAAGCCGGATTCGAACCAACGACCTCTGGGTTATGAGCCCAGCGAGCTACCACTGCTCCATTCCGCGATTCGAGTGCAAAGGTAATACTATTTTTTTGATATACAAATTTTTTAACTATAAAATTATAATATTTTTTCACGTAATAGATTTTTTACGTTCATTAGAAAATTGTATCTTTACGTCGTTAATATTATAAGTAACTATGAAGAGCGCAAACAGATTAAATTTCTTTCAGAAAATAAAGATGAAGTACAAAGTTTCCGTGCTAAATGAGAATACTTTAGAGGAAGTATTCCACGTACGTATGTCTGCACAGCGCTTCTTCTTTACCTTTATCTTTATTCTATTAGCTGTATTAATTTTGTTTTCGACATTAATACTCACTACTCCACTTCGTCAATTGTTGCCAGACAATATTAGTAGCGACATTAGAAAAGAGGCTGTTAAAAATGCCCTTATCATCGACTCTTTAACTGAGGAAGTTTCATTTAGACAAGCATATATCAATACATTTAGAGACTTGGTTACAGGTGACATTGTAATTAAAGATAGCCTTTTAAATTCAGACTCTATTATAGCGAAACAACGTGACGAACAACTACTTGAGAAAAGTCAGTTGGAAAAGGAATTTTGTGAAGAATTTGAAGAGGAAGAACGATACAAAATTAGTGCCACCACAAACAATAGTAACAACAACCTAGTATTTTTTAAACCTACTATAGGGGATATTGAAAAAGGATTTGATCCTATTAATGGACATTTAGGAATAGATATTACTACAAAACCATCTACTCCTATTGTGTCTATATATCAAGGCACAGTGTTATATTCCGCTTACACTTTAGACGATGATTATTTTATTCAGATAATTCATCCTCAAGGCTTTATCTCTGTGTATAAAGGCGCAGCTAACGTATTTAAAAAATCAGGTGACATTGTTAAAAGTGGTGAGGTTATTGCTATTATGAGCGAGAAGAGCACAAAAGAGACTTCACTACACTTTGAATTATGGAAAGAGTCACAAGCTCAAAATCCACTTAACTATATAGTTTTCGAATGAAAAAGAAGATTGTAATTTTAGGTTCAACTGGTTCTATCGGAACACAAACTATAGATGTTATCGCTAGCAACCCAGATAAGTTTGAATTGTTTGGTATTACAGCACACAGCAATTCTGAACTTTTAATTAATCAAGCTAGAAAGTATAAACCAAACTTCGTTATTGTTACAAAAGATGAGTGTTATCCTATTGTAAAGGAAGCACTATCAAACGAAGATATTAAAGTTTTTGCTGGTATAGATTCTGTATGCGATTTAGTTTCTATGCCTTCAGTGGATATTGTTGTAACTGCAATGGTTGGCTATGCTGGTCTTAAGCCTACTATTTCTGCTGTAAAAGCCGGTAAGACAATCGCACTAGCAAACAAAGAGACTTTGGTTGTTGCTGGAGAACTTATTAAAGATTTAGCCCTAAAACACCACTCTCCTATCTTGCCAGTCGATTCTGAGCACTCTGCTATTTTTCAATGTCTTGCAGGTGAAATAACAAATCCTATAGAAAAAATTATCCTAACAGCCTCTGGTGGTCCATTCAGAAACCATAGTTTAGACGAACTTAAATACGTGACTAAAGCAGACGCCCTAAAACACCCAAACTGGGAAATGGGAGCAAAAATAACCATCGACTCTGCTAGTATGATGAATAAGGGGTTTGAGGTGATTGAGGCAAAGTGGTTGTTTGATTTAAACATAGATCAAATAGATGTTTTAGTACATCCTCAGTCTATCATTCACTCTATGGTACAATTTAAGGACGGCTCAGTGAAAGCACAATTAGGATTGCCTGATATGCGCCTTCCTATTGCCTACGCACTAAGCTATCCAAATAGATTAGACAACAATTACGAAAGATTAGACTTCTTAAAATACAATCAACTAAACTTCGAAAAACCAGACATTGAGAGATTTAGAAATTTAGGCTTTGCTTTTGAGGCAATGAAACAAGCAGGCAATATGCCTTGCATACTAAATGCAGCAAACGAAATTGCTGTATATGGTTTCTTAAATGATAAGATTTCATTCCTTGGTATGAGCGACCTAATAGAATGGGCTATGTCTAACACTGATTTTATAGCAAATCCTAGTTACGAAGACTACGTGGCTACAGATTCTCTTGTTAGAAAAATCACTTCTGAAAAAATAGGAGTATAAAATGCAGATTTTACAATTCTTTTTAGCCATTTCACTCATGGTAATTCTTCATGAGTTTGGGCATTATATTACTGCACGTATATTTGGTGTAAGGGTAGAAAAATTCTATTTATTTTTCAATCCTTTCTTCACACTATTTAAATACAAAAGCAAAAAAAGTAACACAGAATATGGTATAGGCTGGCTACCTCTTGGTGGATATGTAAAACTATCTGGCATGGTAGATGAATCTTTCGACACCAACTTTACAAAAACCGAGCCTAAACCATACGAATTTCGTAGTAAGCCAGCATGGCAAAGGCTTATTATAATGTCATCTGGCGTTGTAATGAACTTTATTACTGCCATAGTGGTTTTTGCTATGCTACTTTTT
>CALDPN010000007.1 GCA_937911235.1 uncultured Bacteroidales bacterium | reverse complement strand
TATATTACTTGCTATATTTGGTGGTGTTTTACTTCATATTGTTACTACTAGATCAAATAAAAAAAGAAAATAAAAAATGGATTTAAAAATCCATTTTTTTATTCTATAGTTATATTTTTTTCTTGAGATTGTTTTTTAAGTTCTTCTTCTTCTTTTTTAGTGCTTACGATAATGCTATCTAATTCAGATTTTTTGTCGTCTAAATCTTTAGCTTTTTCTGCAAGTAGAGCATTAGCTTTGTCTTGTTCGTCAAGTTTGTATTTAATGCTTGCTTCGAACTCTCTAATTTTCTTTTCGTATGCCTTAATATTAAGCTCTTCAAAAGAAACTTCTCTGCTTAGTTTTTCGTATTCTAGGTTGTTACGAACATTATCCATTTGTTCTTTGTAACGAGCCATGCTTTCCCCTGAAACTCTAATAGCTTCTTGAAGTTTGCCTATTTCTAGTGTTAGAGATTCGCAGTCTTTATTGAAGTTTTGGATACGAGTTTGTAAACCAATGATTTCGTCTTCTAAATCTTGTACTTCACGTGGAAGTTCGCCACGTAAAATTTTGATTTTGTCTATTTGAGACATAATGCATTGTAAATCATATAGAGCTTTAAGTTTTTGCTCTACTGAAATTTCTTTTGTTTTTTCTGTCATATCGTTAGAAGTAATTTATTGGACTTTTATCTGTTTTTGCTAAATAGACGGCAAAGTTAGGAATTTTTTTTGAAAAAACTGAAAAAAATAAATCTTTTATCTCTATCTCTGTTTCAAAATGCCCTGCGTCTATAAGAAGTATGCCCTCCTCGCTTGAGAAGAAATCGTGGTGTTTTATATCTCCACAGATGTATGCGTTGGCTTCTGCTTTCATTGCGCTAGCAATAAGTGAGGCACCGCTACCGCCACAGAATGCTACTTTTTTTATTGGTTTTTCTTTTTTGAGGCTGTATCTCACTGTGTTTAGAGTAAATGCGTTTTTCACATGTGCGATAAAATCCATAGGGGTCATAGCCTCTTTAAGCTCTCCCACAATGCCTAAACCAAAATCTCCGTTTGCATCTTTGTTTAGAAAATCTACATTTTGTAGGCCTAGTTTTTCTGCCATTTTAAAACTAATGCCGTGGCGTGATTTGTCTACTGGTGTGTGGCAGCAATATATGGCAATGTCGTTTTTAATGGCAAGACGCACACAGCGTTCGGTGTAGGTGTCTCTAGAAATCTTTTTCAGACCATTGATAAACAATGGGTGGTGAGAGATAATGAAGTTGCATTTCTTTTCGATGGCTTCGTGGATGCTCTTTTCGGTGATGTCGAAACAGATAAGAATGCCAGTGGTTTTTGCGTTTTCATTATCTATCAATAAACCAGAATTATCCCAAATCTCTTGCGAGAATTTGGGATATTCAGATTCTATTATATTTACTATTTCTCTAGTGGTCATTATTTTTTGAAAAGGACCATTGTAGAAGAAGCTGGTACGTTAAGCACTGGTTGGTTCCAGTTGAAGATACCGTTTGGTTTCACTTCTTCGCCGTTGCAAGCAATAGTCCAGTTTTCTTGTGGAATATTTAAAGAAATATTGTGTCTGTTTCCATTGTGTACAACTAGGATTTTGCTCCAGCTGTCGCCTACTGCTGCACCGTCTAGTGTGTATGCTACCACGCATTGTTGACCTGTGAATAGGAATTGTAGGTTGCGTTGTAGGTCTGCAGTGCTAGTCATTCTAAATGCTGGGTGTGCTTTCTTCATTTGGATTAAACCTTTATAGTAGTTGTACATATCAAGGTTTGTGTGTTTGAAGTTCCAGTCAATTTGGTTGATGCTGTCTGGAGATTGGTATGAGTTGTGTACACCTTTTTTGTTTCTCATTAGTTCTTCGCCAGCATAGATGAATGGTACACCTTGTGATAGGAATACAACACTTTGAGAAAGACGGTTGAATTTACGTTTTTCTAGTGGTGTAGCTCCGTATGGAGAAGAATAGTTGATTTTGTCCACTAAGCAAAGGTCGTCGTGACAAGATACATAGTTGATTACTTGTGATGGCTGTGCTGCGTATGGGAAGTTTACATATTTAACTAAACCATAGTGGATGCTATCGTGTTCGGTAGATGCTACTACGCTAAATTTGATAGTTTCGTCGTAGCCTTGGTAACCAGCTGCGAATGCAGGTTCTTTAGCGTTTGCCCAGCTACCTTTTAGAGCGTCGCGGATGTCGTCGCTAAATACTGCGATGCCTGGCATTCTGCCCACGTGTTGTTTGACAGCACGTTCTTCGTATGGGAGTGGAGAGTCGCCTGCTGTCCAACCTTCGCCGTAAATGAAGATAGTAGGGTCGATTTCGTCCATTGCTTTACGAATTTCGTTCATTGTAGTGATGTCGTGAATAGCCATAAGGTCGAAACGGAAACCGTCAACGTGGTATTCTTTAACCCAATATTTAAGTGATTCTACAATGTATTTGCGTACCATAGCGCGTTCTGAAGCAGTTTCGTTGCCACAACCAGATGCGTTTGAGTAAGAACCGTCTGCGTTTTGACGATAGTAGTAATCTGGCACTGTGCGTGTGAATGGATGATTTTCCCATGTAGCAGTGTGGTTGTAAACCACGTCCATAATTACTCTAATGCCGTTTTTGTGTAGGCTTTGTACCATTTGTTTGAATTCTTTGATACGGCTGATTGGGTCGTATGGGTCTGTAGCGTAGCTACCTTCTGGTACATTGAAGTTTGCTGGGTCGTAGCCCCAGTTGTAGATATTTTTTTCTAGAGTTGTTTCGTCGATAGACGCATAGTCGAATGCTGGAAGTAGGTGAACATGTGTTACGCCTAGTTCTTTAAGGTGGTCGATACCAGTAGATTGACCAAAGTCATTTACTGTGCCTTCTTCTGTGAATGCAAGGAATTTTCCTTTGTTTTTCATACCTGAAGTAGGAGAAACAGAGAAGTCGCGCACGTGAACTTCGTAAAGTGAAATTTCGTTGAAGTTGTTAAGTACTGGAGATTTATCTTCTGCCCAACCTTCTGGGTTTGTTTCTGCCATATCGATCACAGCACCTCTCACACCGTTTACACCAACAGCTTTTGCGTAAGCGCCTACAGATTCGTCAAGCCAATTGCCTTCGAAAAGGATTTGGAATGTGTAGAATTTACCTTTAAGGTCTTCGTCGAAGCTTGTAGACCACACGCCTTTGCCATCGTAGTCCATATCTACAGAGCAAAGTCTGTCGCCACCTAGACCAGCGTCGTAGATGTGTACTTTTACTTGTTCTGCTTCTGGAGACCAAAGTTTAAATGTGGTAAGATTTGGGGTGTATGTGTATTCAAGGTCGTTACCCTCATACACTGGGTAATCGTGGAATGAACTGTATTTTTGAGGTTTTTCTGTACAAGAAGACATAGCGAATAATAAAATAAATAGTGCGTAAATTAATTTTTTATACATGATTCTTATAGTTAAATTGTTGCTTTATAATTAAGGTTAGTAAGTTTTTAATTCATAGGCTATAAGGTTCAACATAATTTTTGCAAAAGTATTAAAAAAAAACAAAATTTCCTAAAATTTAATGAGGAATTAGGAACTAGAAGTTAGGAATTAGGTAATTTTATTATAACTTTGTGATAAATAGTAGTAATTTTAAGAAGAAAGTTATGGAAATTTATGTAGTATGGCTTATTGTGGCACTAGTTTTGCTTATAGTGGAACTCTTTACAGCAAGTTTTGGTGTGGTTTGCTTCTCTTTTGGGGCAGCGGCGGCTGGCATTGCTGCGTATTTTAATTTGGGCACAGTGTGGCAATTGGCACTTTTTTCTATAGTGTCGTTTGTGGCTTTTGTGTTTATTCGTCCTGTGATAGTGAAGTTTTTACTTAAAAAGAAAGACGAAGTGCTTACAAATGCCGATGCGGTGGTGGGTAGAATAGGCGTGGTGACAGAGGAAATAAACGCTGATAAAAACACAGGTCGCGTAAAAATAGACGGCGACGACTGGAAGGCAGTCTCTTCTGAAAATATAGCCGTGGGCGAAAAAGTGGAAGTGATGAGTCGTGAAAGTATAATTTTGAATGTAAAACCTTTAAA
Organism: uncultured Bacteroidales bacterium; assembly: GCA_937911235.1. Taxonomy (GTDB): domain Bacteria; phylum Bacteroidota; class Bacteroidia; order Bacteroidales; family Paludibacteraceae; genus Enterocola. The sequence goes on along the minus strand of CALDPN010000007.1, from coordinate 13,570 downwards.
ATAATAAAGTTATGATTGAATTTTTGATTGTATTGTTGCTACTTGTGGTAATTTATATTTCACAAGGTATTAAAATTGTTTCTCAGTCTGAAACAGTGATTATTGAACGTCTTGGAAAGTATAATCGTACTCTTCAAGCGGGTATTAACATAATTCTTCCTATTGTGGAAAAACCTAAAGCTACTGCGGTGCGTATGCCAAACGGCTTTATTGGTATGACAAAGAAGATAGACCTTCGCGAGCAAGTGATAGATTTCGACAAACAAAGCGTGATTACAAAAGACAACGTAATGACAGAGATTAACGCTCTGCTTTACTTCCAAATTGTAGATCCTGTGAAGAGTGTTTACGAGATTAAAAACTTGCCACTAGCGATTGAAAAACTTACTCAAACCACACTTCGTAACGTGGTGGGTGAAATGGAACTAGACGAAACTCTTACATCGCGCGATACTATTAATAATAAGCTTCGCGCTGTGCTAGATGACGCTACAAATAAATGGGGTGTGAAAGTAAATCGTGTTGAGCTTCAAGATATTACTCCTCCAGAAAGCATTCGTTTTGCAATGGAAAAACAAATGCAAGCAGAGCGTGACCGTCGTGCAGAAATTCTTAAAGCTGAAGGTGAAAAACAATCTGCAATCCTTAAATCTGAGGGTGAAAAATCTGCAGAAATCAATGCTGCTGAGGCTGAAAAACAAGCAAGCATTCTTCGTGCGCAAGGTCTTGCAGAGGCTCAAGTGCTACAAGCTGAAGCAGAAGCAAAAGCTATTGCTCAAATTTCTGCTGCTGTGGCATCAAACAAAGGTTCAGACCCAGTGCAATATCTTCTTGCAATTAAGTATATTGAAAGTTTAAAAGAAATGACTTCTGGCAAAGACAATAAAACAGTTTACTTGCCATATGAAGCAACTGGTGTGCTAGGTTCGCTAGGAGGAATTAAGGATATATTTAATAAATAGTTAGGGGTTGAAAATAAACAATTAACCCGTAGGAGGGTATTCTTTTAAAATCATTCAAACCGCACTTGACGTTAGTGTCTTGTGCGGTTTTTATGTTGACTTTTTTGGACGTTTTTTATGTCTCTTAATAAGAGAGTTAGATTTAGTGCAAATGTACTATTACCAAATAACTTATGCAAATATTTTTAAACAAAAATCTACAATTTTTAACAAGAAAATAAAATTTTCACCCTCCCCTGATATTTTTATATTGCAGACTATCAATAAGTTGCATTTAAAGGCTATTTCTCTTATTAAGAGAAATAGATTTTTCAATACGTTTTTACGTATTTTTTTATCACAACAAACAACAAACGATTGCATATAATAACTTTAAAATAACATATTTATGAAAAGATTTTACACATTATTAATATTGTTCTTAGGCGTACTAAGCTCGCTTATGGCACATGATGCAGAAGTGAATGGTATCTACTATAATTTGGATACTACTAATAAAACTGCTGAGGTAACTTATAGGGGAGAAGGCTCTAAATCTTATGATGGTGAATATTCAGGTTCAGTAAACATACCAGCGTCTATAACTTATAATGGCGTAAGTTATAAAGTTTTGTCTATAGGAGATCGCGCTTTCAATGGATGCGTAAACATGACTTCTATTAAAATAGCTGAGGGTATTCAAGAAATAGGTGATGATGCGTTTCAAGGTTGTGCATCTTTAACCTCAATTGAATTTCCCAATAGTGTTACTACGATAGGAAGTTCTGTGTTTGCAACTTATTTATTAAGTGACTATCCTGACGTTATATTACGACATATTACTCTCGGTTCTGGTCTTACTAAAGTAGGAACAGATGCCTTTGGCTATGATAGTGGAGCAGGTAGTGCATTAGATGAGGGTGCAGAAGTGCACTATAAAGGTACTGCAGATTCATGGGCAAAAATTAATTTTGAGAATAAATACGCAAACCCACTTCATGATGCTACAGATTTTTATATAAATGGAGAGTTATTGACAGAGGCAAATATAACATCAGCAACATCTATTAGTGCTTATGCTTTTATCAATTGTAAATCTTTGACGTCAGTAAAAATGGGTAGTAGTGTTCAAAAGATAGGTATTGAAGCTTTTAAAGGATGTAATAATCTAAAAAAGGTAACCTGTTATGCTACTACAGTGCCAACAGTATATTCAACTTCTTTCTCTAATTATAATGCCTATTTATATGTGCCTTGTGCATCTAGGGAAGATTATGATTTACATAATATATTTGGTAGCTTTAAATATGTAGAATGTGTAACAGACGAAGAGGGTGATAATAATGGTGGTAACTCTGGTACAACACCAACACCAACTCCAACACCAGACCCTAATGTAGCACCTTTATATGTGAAAGGCGGTTTCAATAATTGGGAAGTAAATGATACATACAAACTAACCTCTGCCGATGGAAACTATTATGTGGCAAACTATTCAGCAGGTAATGAGATAACAATTTCAGGAAACTTCAAAATTTCAAATGAAGATTGGAGTGTAAATTATGGTGGAGCATTTATAGTAGAAGCAGGCAAGTCTTATACGTTGACTGCAGGAGGAGCAAATCTTGATACAGCAGGAAAAATTAAAGCTTCTAAAGTAGAGTTTACTCTATCTACTGGTGTGCTAAAAATCACTGGTACTACATCTTCAAATGAATTTGATACAACCACAGACCAAGGTGTAGCATTCGTGGTAAATCCAAGGGGTGCAAGTCCTGTGTATGTGCCGCTAACATATAGTTATAATGCTGAATTTCAAACTGCTCAGTATAATGGCACATATACTGTAACAGAACTTGGTGTAACAGCAAAAATAGGTGGTCTTACAAACTTCAATGTGATTGACTATGGTACAAATGGTCAACCAGTGATGCCTAAATTCGTTTACGATATGGTCAAAGGTGCATACGATGGCTTTACTATAGAAGGTGATTATAAGGTGGGTGATGTGCTAAATATTCTTGTATTATTCGATAAAGATTGGAATTCAAGTATCCTTATAAATGTGCAAGAGGCTGGTACAAATCCAACTCCAGACCCAACACCAACTCCAACTCCAACTCCTGGCGGCGAGGTTACACTATATTATGTGAATAATACAGGTTGGTCTGCTGTTAAAGCGTATGTATGGGATTACGCTTCAGATGTAGCTCTTAGCGCTTGGCCAGGTGTAGATGCTACCAAAACTGGCAAAACAGTAGATGGATATGATGTTTATTCATACACATTTGACTCTAGCGTGGCAGACCGTATTATCTTCAATAATGGTAATGGTGGAGTAGGTAATCAAACAGACGACCTAACATTCGAAGCGTCAAAACCATACTTCTACAATGGTGTTTGGTATGAAACGTTAACCTTTGATACCAATGGTGGTGGAACAGTTGACCCAACTCCAGACCCAACTCCAGACCCTGAACCAGAACCAGAGCCAGACCCAGCAGTGCCTGCATTCGTTGTAGCAGGTAATGGTGGTAGCGATGCCACTGGTATATGGTGTAGTGGTATTGAGTGGGATGGTACTGCAGAAGCAAATAGAATGAAAGATGCAGATAAAGATGGCATTTTTGAAATCACATATTCTAATGTGCCTGCTGGTACATGGAACTTTAAAGTGGTAGTGAATACTGAACCACTACAATGGCTTGGAGGAGAGTTTCTAGATAAAGTAAATTCTTCAGCAGGCTATACAATACAAAATGGTGGAAATATTGGCTTTTCACTATCAAATGCCGCAGATGTTACAATTAAGATAGATTCTGCAGATGGCAAAATTACTCTTACCACTCCTTCTGGAAACTTTGGTAAAGTGAAGATAGACTACTTCGCAGTAGCTAATACAGATGAATGTTATGTAGAAAATATATTTGAAGCAAATAACAATATTCTTAAATATACAGTAGATATTCAAGTTTCTGAGGAGTCTGGATTGGGTTATGCACCTTTCAGAATATTAGGAAATTGTAACTATGCTGTGTATGAAAATAGTCTTCTAGTGGAAGTTACTGAGTCTGGAAAATATGAAGTTACTATTGTGTTCAATGGTGATTATGATAATCCAGAATTTACTATTAACGCAGTGAAACAAGGAAGCACAACAGAGCCAGATACTCCTGTTGACCCTGATACTCCAGTAAACCCAGGTGAACCAGATACTCCTGTAAAACCAGAACCTGAGCCAGAACCTGAGCCAGAACCAGTGGTGGCAATTAGAGAACTAACGTTACAACCATTTGAGAGAACTCTTCCAAAAACTTCTACTACCACTGTTGCAACATTTATACTTGAAAATGCAAGTACAGCAACAGTAAGTTTAAGTGGTATGGATGCAGACTTCTTTGAAATAGGTGAACAAGATATTACAGAAGGTGAATGCTCTGTACAAATAATGTTCAATCCATTTGTAAAAGGAGTTTATTATGCTACATTAACTGTTACTACAGAAGGTGGTGTAAGCCTAAGCATAGACTTTGCGGCACTGGCTGGTGATGTATCATTTGACCCAGGCGATGTGCCAGAACTAAACCCAGACCCAGTAAACCCAGAAACTCCAGAAGATAATCCAAATGTATCTGTAGAAGAAGTTTCTGCAGTGGTAATTTACGCAAAAGAAGGCACTATTTATTCAGAAGTAGATTTTGAAATTTATGACTTAGCAGGTGTAAATGTAACCTCACTAAACGGTGCACTTAAAGGTGTTTATGTAGTAAAAACTACTGAAGGTAACCGACTAATAAGTGTTTGGTAATAAAAGGGAAAAAACATTTAAAATTATATATTTATGAAAAGATTTTATTCATTATTAATTGCTCTTATTGGTGCCGTAAGTGCACTAATGGCTGCAAATACACAACTATTTTTAGTTGGTGGTTTCTCTGGTTGGGGCTTTTCACCAGAGAATGAGTTATCGACTACAGATGGGGATTATTATGTGGCAACATACTCTAAAGGTAGTGAAATAGAGCTTTCTGGTGACTTCAAGTTGGCAGACCCTACTTGGAGTATCCTCAACTATGGTGGAGGACTACAAATAGAAGCTAATAAGTCTTACACGCTAATTAGAAATAGCAATACAAACCTTAATGCAGTAGGTAAAATAAAAATCTCAAAAATAGAGTTTACAGTATCTACTGCAACACTAAAAATTACAGGTGCTACTTCTGCAAATCTATTTGACACTAGTAAGGACCAAGGTGTTTCTTTGGCAGAACTTACAAATGGTGGAGAATCATTCTTCACTTTAGACTTCCAAGGTAATGGTGTTTATACTGGTACATATACAGTGCCTTCAGAAGATTTCTGGTTAAAAGTGGGTGGTAATGGTAACTTTAATACTATAGATTTCGGTTGGAACGGAAATTACATTGTTTTAGACCAGCCATATACACTTACAAAAGGTGCTTATCAATTTGCAGCAGTATATCCTGATGAAGGAGACTGGAAGGCAGGTGATGTGTTTGATGTGAAAGTTACTTTTACGTCAGATTGGACAGCAACTATATTGCTTACAAAAAGCACTGTAACTCCAAAACCAGAGCCAGAACCAGATCCAACTCCTGTTCCTGAGATTACTGATATAACAGTGTCTTCTTTCCCATATACAGAAGTGGGTCAAAGTAGTACTGCTACAGCAACATATACACTGGTAAATGCTACTAGTGCTACTGTCACCATTACTGGCACACATGCTAAGTATTTTAAAATACTATCTCAAAGTGTAACAAATGGAAAAGGAACTGTAGAAATTCAATTTACACCAGATTCAGAAAATAAATTTGATGCTGTATTAAATATTACTTCTGGTAGTGTGACTGTAACTAAAAGCATTAGAGCTTTTGGTGTAGAGCCAGCGCCAGTGCCAGATCCTGTAATTAGCAATATCCAAATAGCTTCATTTGGTGAAGTGTTTATAGGTGAAACAAAGACTCTTGTGGCTACTTATACCATAGAAAATGCAACTAGTGCTACAGCGTCTATTAGTGGTGCGTATGCTAGCTACTTTAAAATACTTTCTCAAAGTGTAACAAGTACTAGTGGTTCAGTAGTAATAGAGTTTGCTCCTGAATCAGAAGGTTACTTTAAACCTACATTAACTATTACCTCTGGTAAAGTAAGTGAGAATGTGACTCTTAGTGGTTTGGGTATAGAACCTGAGATAATTATTAGCAATATTAAAAAACCAAGTTTTACAGGCGCAGAAGAAGATAAAGTTTCTACTGCCAAAGTAACATTCTCATTGGAGGGAGCTAAAACTGCTACAGCTACAATAAGTGGTGCAGATGCGTCGTACTTTAAAGTACTTTCTGTAAGTGTAAATGACGGAGTGGGTACTGTAGAAATGGAATTTGCACCAAATATCTCTCGTAAATATGATGCTACACTTACCATTACTGCTGGTAAAAAAAGTGAAAGTATTTCATTTAATGCTATTGCAGATGAAGCTCCTGTAACTCCTGCAATTAAATATTTGAAGGTAGAAGAATTTGCAAAAGTAAATCCAAAAAATTCGTCTTCTGCTAATATAACATTTACACTTGTTGGGGCATCTTCACCAACTGTAAGTATAAGCGGTACAGATACGGAATCAGGTTTCTTTACTTTAGGAACAACCTCAAGAGAATATAATACTCAAGATTATACCACTCCTATCACCTTTACTCCTAAAGTAGCGGGTGCATACGAAGCTACTATAACAGTGAGAACAGCAGAAGGATTAACTGCAATCATAGATTTTGTTGCAGTGTGTGAAACTGCAACTTATACTCCAGTAGTGGATAAAAAGGTAAAAATTTCTAATCTTAATGTGCCAGCATTTGATGCTACACAGGTGGGAAAAACTTCTTTTGTAACTGCTACATTTAAAGTACAAGGTACCACATGTGCCACAGCTGCAATAAGTGGTGAGAAAGCAGGTTCATTTAAAGTAGTTTCTGAATCTGTAACAAATGGCAATGGTGAGGCAAAAATTAAATTTGTGCCAAACAAGGAAGGCGAATATAATGCTACCTTAACTATTTATGCTGGTAATGAAACAGTTACTGCAAACCTAAAAGGCAAAACCACTGCTGCTCCAGCACCAGGTCCAGGAGAAGACCCTAGCGATGACCCAACTGATGACCCAACTGATGACCCAGATCCAGAACCAGGACCAGGTGATGACCCAACTCCAGACCCAGAGCCTGAACCAGAACCAGAACCTGATCCATATCCAGAGTATCCTGTTCTTGGTTATATCTACATAGTGGAAACAGAAGATACTAAATATAAAAATATAGTTAAATATCAACCTATAGGTGATATAGATGAATATACTTTAGCACCAGAAAAACTAGAACAGGAGATCTATGGCTTAAATATTTACAAGTATGAAATACGTCACGAGAATTATTTCCATTATTGGATTGAAGGTAATAGTACGAACGGAAGATTCCAAGAACACAGTGATGTAGATATTGTTAAAAGACCTTATTATGCAAATGGTGTTTGGTATGAAAGCATAGAAGATCTGATGACTTGGTATGTAAGATATATACCTAACTGGTCTGATGAAGTAACAGAAAAAATGGTAGAGAAGTCTCCAGGCGTGTTTGTAGCTACACTTAATTCTGTTGAAGAGAGTGACGATGGAGATTATTACATCTATTGTTTAGGAAATATAGATGAACCAATTATAGAAGTAGGTTTAGGTGAGTATTCTTGGAATATTCTAAACTATCTACAAATTCCAAAAGGTTTCAAAGCAAATATTTATATGGATGCAACAAACTATGAAACCGAGTGGAAAACTTATTATGAGTTGGTACCACCTGGTGAAGCTTGGGACAAAGATTATATAGATTTAGGTCTATCTAGTGGTTTATGTTGGGCTATCCATAATCTAGGTGCAGATAAGCCACAAGATGAAGGTAAATTCTTTGCTTGGGGTGAAATAGAACCTAAAGAAAACTATTCATATAATACATATAAGTGGGCAAATCTACTAGAAAGGAATGAGTTCATTAAGTATGTAACCGATGATTATTGGGGATTAATTGACTTTAGGACTACCTTAGGTGTAGAAGATGATGCTGCAAATTATATTCTAGAGAGTAAATGGCATATTCCAACTCAGACAGATGTAGAAGAATTGCTTCGTGAATGTACTGCAGAATACACACAATACTATGGAAAAAATGGTTATGTGTTTACTGGTCCTAATGGAAATGCTATGTTCTTACCTGTAGCAGGTTATATGGAAGAAGATGAATATATAAAAAATGATAGAGGTGCAGATTATTGGACCTCAACTGTATATGAAGATTCTCAAAAAAATGCTGTAACCTTAGATTTTAATATGTCCTTATCTTTAGGTACTGGTGATGAATATCGTCCTTATGGTTTACCAATTCGTCCTGTAATTCATAGAGACTATGTGGCAATAGACGAGGTGCCTGCAATATCAGTTTATGCTAAAGAAGGTACTATTTATTCAGAACTAGAATTTGAAATATTTGACCTAACAGGTATAAATGTAACACATCTAAACGGCTCGCTTGAAGGTATTTACATTGTGAAAACAAACGAAGGTAACAGACTAATTAGTGTATGGTAATTTACTTAATTTATTTATAAACCCTTAAAATTTTATTATTATGAAAAAGATTACTTTATTATTTGTATTTGCAGTAGCAATGGCTACTGCAGCATTCGCTCAACCACGCGCAGTAGGTTTACGTATTGGTTATGGTGTTGAAGCTTCTTATCAACACAGTATGGGCGACAACAACATGATTGAAGTTGAAGCCGGTCTTGCAGGTTTCAATGCTATTGAAGCTGCTGCTACTTACGATTGGATCAACCCAGGTGGTCTAGAATTCCCTGCAGTAAGCAAAGGTAAATTCAATTGGTATGCTGGTGTAGGTGCTGGTGTAGGTTACTTCTGGGGCTCATATTGGTATTATCCATACGCATTTGGTGGTGTTGCTGGTCGTATCGGTGTTGAATACAACTTTGATTTCCCACTACAACTTTCTGTAGACTGGCGTCCACTTATTGGTGTTGAAGGTAACAAATATGGTGTAGACTTCTATGCTGATGGTCTATACTCTGGCGCTATTGCTGTAGGTGCACGCTATATCTTCTAATATCAGTTTTAAGCTAATATCTCGGCACCCCGAGATATTAGCTTTCACTAACAATTAAAGACAAAACAACATGAAAACAATAAAAAGAATTTTATTTCTAGTAGCTGTGGCTTTAGGTCTAGCTTCTTGTGGAAGCAAGCACGTGGACGTGGCAGAAGAATTTATCACCAATTTTAATACTGGTAACTACGATAAAGCAAAAGAATATTGTACCGAAGGTGCAAAATCATTAGTTGATTTGGCTGTAAGTTTTAAACATAAGCCAGTTGAAGATTGGAAAACAGAAATTGTAAGAGATTCTGTTTTTAGCGATGATTCTGCTGCTGTATGGTATATCAATGCAAAAGGCAAAGAAGATAAACTTGACTTAAAGAAAGTTGATGGTGAGTGGCTTGTAGATGTCAAAAAATAATATGGATTTTCTTATTATTCTTGGTGTCTTGTAGCGACGATACAAAGACACCGAGGGTAATAATTAATCAATCCGTTGAAAATGGTGACATCGTTCTTCGCAGAGAAGACGGTTTTGTTTCAACAATGTTTTCTACTGTAGCTTCCACTGATGGGGTTTTCTCGCATATAGGAATAGCGGTGGTAGATTCTGTAGGTGAAATAAGTGTTCTTCATTGTGAAATGGAAGAAACAAAAGAACCAAGTTCTGTGCGCATCGAGTCAATAGATAACTTTTTAGCTTTGGCAGATACTTTTGCTGTTTATCGGCTAGAATATCCGCTAGAGGTGAGAGATGAAGTTGTTAATAAGGCTATGGTGCGAAATGCTCGCGGAGCACGTTTCGACTTCGACTTTGATAACACTACAGATAGTTTGCTTTACTGTACTGAACTTGTGGCTAAGTCGATTAATGACGCATTAGGCGAGGATTTGGTAATACCTACTAAATCAATTGCAGATAAAGTAGTGTTCTCGCTAGACGATTTAACCAAGCATTGTATACTCATAAAATAGAAATATCAAAGTTTTACTTTGAATCCTCAAGAATAGCACAGGCTGTTCTTTATAAGTACTAATTTTTAAATGTTCAGCGGTTGGCAGCATAAGTCAACCGCTTTTTTATTGTAATGCTTTCCAGAGTGTGTCTTGTGGGGTAGGGGCTTCTACGTGGATGAGTTCTTTTGATACAGGGTGGATGAACTCTACTGAGCGGGCGTGCAAGCTAATGCTGCTGTCGCGGTTTGAACGCTCTGAACCATATTTTAAGTCGCCTTTGATTGGGCAACCCATAGCGGCAAGTTGGCAACGTATTTGGTGGTGTCTGCCAGTGATAAGGTTTACTTCTAGCAAGGTGTAGTTGTCTGATTTGCCTATTACTTTATAGTTTAGTTCTGCGCGTTTTGAGTTTGGTTTTTCTGTAGGGTAGGCGTACGATTTGTTTTGTTTTTCGTTGCGCACCAGATAATGCACCAATGTGCCCTCGCTTTGCTTTGGAGTGTTTTTTACGATAGCCCAGTAGGTTTTCTTTATGTCGTGGTTTTTAAGCATATTGTTTATGCGTTCTAGGGCTTTGCCTGTTTTGGCAAAGATAACCACGCCACTCACAGGGCGGTCTAGACGGTGTGTGAGACCACAAAAAACATTGCCGGGCTTATTGTATTTTTCCTTGATATAGGCACGCACGGTTTCTACTAGTGGGGTGTCGCCGGTTTTGTCGCCTTGGACTATTTCGCCACTGCTCTTGTTTACTACAATTATATGATTGTCTTCGTAGATTACTTGCATAATATTTTATAACGGACAATGCACGCATTGTCCCTACACCAATTACTCGCTTCGCTCGGATGCACACCCTAACGGGCGTGATAACTCCTAACTCCTAACTCCTAACTCCTAACTCCTAACTCCTAACTATCTCCCTTTAATGGCCTCGTAGATAAGTACCCCTGCAGCAACAGATACGTTTAGAGATTGGATGTTGCCGTTGATAGGAATGCTAACGTGCTCGTCGCAAAGTTCTAGGATTTCAGGTGAAATGCCAACGTCTTCTGAGCCCATTACGATGGCTATAGGACCACTGTAATCCGCTTCGGTATATGTTTGTGTTGCCTTTTCTGATGCGGCAAATACTCTAAGTCCACATTCTTTTAGGTAGTTTACCATGGCAGCAAGATTGTGCTCTCTACACACTGGAAGTGAAAGAAGCGCACCTGCCGATGTTTTGATTGCGTCAGCGTTGATAGAAGCGCTGCCTAGCTGAGGTATCATAATGGCATCTACGCCTGCGCACTCGCAAGTACGTGCAATAGCACCGAAGTTTCTAACGTCGGTTACGCCATCTAGTACCACAATAAATGGGCATTTTGCTTCTTCATAAAGTTGTGGGATAAGGTGAGTGATGCGTTCGTAAGCTACTGGTGAGATAAACGCAATAGCCCCTTGGTGATTTTTATTTGTGATGCGGTCTATCTTCTCTACTGGAACACGCACCACAGGAATGTTTCTTCCTTTTACTGCTGCAAAAAGCTCTTGTGAAAGCTCACTTTGCATATCTTTTTTAAGCAGAATTTTGTCTATCTCGTGACCTGCTTCTATGGTTTCTATAATGGCACGTATGCCAAAAATCATTTTATTGCCTGGCTCTTTTCCTACGTTGTTTCCTCCACCACGATTGCCACGCTTAAAGTTGTTTTTTTTGAAATTGTCTTTGTACATAGTTTTATAATATAAGAGGCACCTTTTAAGCCAAGATGCCTCAGTGTTTTTATTCTTGAGTGCCGTTTAGTACAGTCATAATCTTTTCTTCCAATTCAGAGGCTAACTCAGGATTGTCTTGAATTAGGCGTTTGCAAGCATCACGACCTTGAGCTAGTTTGCTATCGCCGTAGCTAAACCAAGAACCGCTTTTCTTAATAATGCCAGTTTCTACACCCATGTCGATGATTTCACCTGATTTAGAAATTCCTTCGCCAAACATAATATCAAATTCTGCTTTGCGGAAAGGAGGAGCAACTTTGTTTTTCACTACCTTCACGCGTGTTTGGTTACCTATTACTTCGTCACCTTCTTTAATTTGTGTGGCACGACGAATGTCTAAACGAATAGAAGAGTAGAACTTAAGTGCGTTACCACCTGTTGTGGTTTCTGGGTTGCCAAACATTACACCAATCTTTTCACGAAGTTGGTTGATGAAAATACAGCAAGTGTTTGTTTTGTTGATGCTAGCTGTAAGTTTTCTTAATGCTTGCGACATAAGTCTTGCTTGAAGACCTACGCGGTTGTCGCCCATATCACCTTCGATTTCTGCTTTTGGAGTAAGTGCTGCCACAGAGTCTATCACGATGATGTCGATAGCTGAAGAACGGATAAGCTGGTCTGCAATTTCTAGGGCTTGTTCACCGTCGTCTGGTTGAGAAATGAATAGATTTTCTACGTCTACACCTAGTTTTTCTGCATAGAAACGGTCGAATGCGTGTTCGGCGTCGATGATAGCTGCGATGCCGCCTACTTTTTGTGCTTCTGCAATAGCGTGAATAGCTAATGTAGTTTTACCAGAAGATTCTGGACCAAATATTTCAATCACTCTACCACGTGGATAACCACCCACACCTAGTGCTGCGTTTAGACCAATAGAACCAGTAGGGATAACAGGTACGTCAACAACACGATTGTCACCAAGTTTCATAATGGTACCTTTACCGTGGTCTTTTTCAATTTTGTCGATAGCCATTTGAAGGGCTTTCAACTTGTCAGCATTGATTTGCTTTTTTTCTGTTTCTTTTTCTGCCATTTTTGCTTAATTTTTAATGATTAATAATAAGATGAATAACATTCAACGAAAAGCAAAGATAGAAAATAAAAATGACAAAAAAAATAGAGGGTGCACAAAAAATGAGCACCCTCTGTATATAGATTTTTATCTATTTATTAGTTGTTTTCTGGACGTAGTTTACGAACCACTGCACCAGCTTGCCACATTTCGCTTTCGCGTAGAGCTGCAAGTTCTTTTTCTAGACCTTCGCGATAGTCTGGTTTAGAGTTTGAGTCGATAGAACGTTGTGCTTCTTCACCTGTTTTAACACTGTTGTAAAGGTCTCTCATAACTGGTTTGATAGCATCGTGGAAAGGTCCCATCCAGTCTAGAGCACCACGTTGAGCTGTAGTAGAGCAGTTTGCATACATCCAGTCCATACCGTTTTCTGCGAATAGAGGCATTAGAGATTGGGTAAGTTCTTCTACAGTTTCATTGAATGCTTCTGATGGTTCGTGACCGTTTTCACGTAGCACTTCGTATTGAGCAAGGAGAAGACCTTGGATAGCACCCATGAGAGATCCACGTTCACCGGTAAGGTCGGAAGTAGCTTCGCGTTGGAAAGTAGTTTCGAAAAGGTAACCTGAACCTACACCGATACCGAGAGCGATAGTGCGATCGTAGGCACGACCTGTAACGTCCTGATAGATAGCGTAAGAAGAGTTCAATCCACGACCTTCGAG
>CALDPN010000006.1 GCA_937911235.1 uncultured Bacteroidales bacterium | reverse complement strand
TAAAAATTATTTTTTCTCAAGAGTTAATTAAAAATTGGCATGAAAAACTTCATTTATATAAAAAAAATTTGTTATCCAATTGAAATGAATAACGCTAAGAACGCAAAAAATTTCCTTTAAAAATTATATAAATCGTTCTTCATCTTGTTTTAATAAAGAAGCTTCTATTTCATCTAAAATTAGTTGAGCCGCTTGAACTCTGTCTGTTGCAGAGGTAATAGGGCGACCGATAATGATTTTGTCAAAGCCTGCTGCTTCGCAAAGCACCACTGTTTCTCTAGTTTTGCGAGCAACACCTCCAAGAGAGCCTGCTGAAGGCGAAGGACGAATAAACGCCTTGTCGCTCACAGAAAGTTCTTCCATACGAGTTTTGTCGCCAAGGATACTACCTTTCGACCTTTCAGAACTAGGGTCGATGGCAAGCACTGCAAGTTTGCTACCTTTGTTTACAAGGTGCATACCTAGTGCTTCAATAAATGTACTTTTACCAGCACCTGGCACACCTGTAATACCTATACGAGCAGAACGGCTAGCGTATGGTAAACATTTTTCAATCACTTCTTGCGATAGGGCATAATGCTCTGGTAGTGTGCTTTCTACTAGTGTAACGGCTTGGCCTAAAATAGAAATATCTCCTTTTAGGATGCCTTCTACATACTCGCCAGAGGTAAGAGTGCGTTTTCTTTTCACTCTCACCATGTATGGATTTACAGAAGGTGGCTGTGCAATACCTTTGTTTACTGTAAGTCCTTTATATTGTGGATCATTCTCTGGATGCATAACTTAAATAATTAGTACCTTGGTCTTAAAACTGTTCCCGATAAGGTTAATTTTCTTGTTGGTGTGTTTGAATAAATAAAAATTGATTTTTTAAATTTTCCTTTTATTTCTTTGGGGTCGATAACAAAACGTATTGTGCCACCCTCGTCAAATCCGTATTGGTCTATAAGTTCTCTTTCTAGAATGGTTACGCCTGGAGCTGTAATAATTCTATGAATTTTTAGAGTGTCTAGGCCTTCGTTGCAGAAGTTGAAGTCGTATTCAAGGTCTTGTCTTAAGGTGTCGATTACGCCAAAATGGTAATTCTCAATATCTAATGCAAATACTGGGTCTTGACTAGGTCCCACGATAGAGTCGGTGAGGGTAGAGTCTACTACCACTTCTACTACTTCTTCTTTCTTTTGTTTTTCTTTTGCCTTTTTAGGTTTGGCATACACGGTAAAACAAAATAGCAATAATATTATGCTTGGTACAATGCTTTTCATATCTTTTCTAATATGAATGTAAAGGTACAAAAAAAAGAGTGAAACACGAAATATGTTTCACTCTTTTTGTTTTTTTTATAACTCTCAAATCTTTCCCTCAAAATTACCATTAAGGCTTATTCAGCAACTGGTTTTGGTTTTGGGATAACATTACCCTTAATATTCAACACAATAACTTTAGCTTGTTCTTCGCCAGCTTGCATGTAGCGTACTGTGATGCTTTTGCTGAAGTTACCTGGGCGTCCTGCTGGGTTGTAAGTAACTTTGATTAAACCTTTTTTCTTAGGAGCGATAGGTTCTTTTGGCCAGTTTGGAGTAGTACAACCGCAAGAAGCTTGCACGTTTGTTAGAGTAACAGCTTTTTTGCTAATGTTTTTAAATTCAAAGTCGAATGATACTCTGCCATCTACTTCGTTGATAGTTCCAAAATCGTGAACTCTTTCTTCGAATTCAATAGCTTGTGTGTCTTGTGCCCATAAAGCTCCGCATACAGAGAATAAAAGAGCTAATAAAAATAATTTTGCTTTCATAATATTTTATTTACGTATTAATTAATAATTCTTATTTATATTGTTTTTAACTCCTCACTCCTAACTCCTCACTCCTAACTCTTTACAATTTTGTTACAATTACAAGACGCAAATTTACATAAAAAGTTTATTAAGTCACTATTTTTTAGTATTTTTTTATGAAATATTCCTTTTTAATATATGTGTCGTTAAAATTGTGAAGAAATTAATTATCTTTGTAAAAAAAATGAACTTATGAAAATAGCATTAATTGGATACGGAAAAATGGGCAAAACCATAGAGCAAATAGCAATCTCTAGAGGCCATGAAATAGTAAGTAGAATAGATATAGACAATCAAGAAGACTTTAATAGTGAAGAATTTAAGTCTGCAGATGTAGCTATAGAGTTTACAGCACCAAAAGTAGCTGTAGCAAATTATATTAAAGCGTTCAATTCTGGGGTTTCAGTGGTTTCTGGTACCACAGGTTGGACAGAAAAGATGCCAGAAGTAGAAGCACTTTGCAATGAAAAAGGACTAGCTTTCTTCTGGACTTCAAACTTTAGTTTAGGTGTGAATGTGTTCTTTGCTGTGAATAAATATCTAGCAAAAATTATGAACCAATTTGAAAACTACAATGTTTCTATGACAGAGGTTCACCACACACAAAAACTAGATGCTCCTAGTGGCACTGCAATTAGCTTGGCAGATGATATTCTTGCTCAGCTAGATAGAAAATCTGCTTGGGAACTTGGCGAACAAGAAACTGCTGCAGATAAACTTCCTATCAAAGCAATCCGTGAAGGTCAAGTGCCAGGTATTCACACTATTAGATACGAATCAGATGTAGACTCAATTACTATTACACATGATGCAAAAAGCAGAATGGGATTTGCATTAGGAGCAGTGCTTGCAGCTGAGTTTACTTGTGGCAAAAAAGGCATGCTTAGCATGAACGATATGTTAAAATTCTGATTATGGTGAAATTTAAAGATATTCCATTTAAACAATGGATTAAAGCTGCCCTTGCAATAGTATTTTATGTATTGTTTATTTATTGGGTAGGTAATTTTTGGTGGTTGTTGCTTCTACCAGTTATTTTAGACGTTTATTTAACTAAAATAATTCCTTGGACTTTTTGGAAAAAGACTAAGAGTAAATTTCTTTACTCTGTAATGAGTTGGGTAGATGCAATTGTGTTTGCGTTAGTAGCAGTATATTTTATCAATACTTACCTTTTCCAAAACTATAAAATTCCTACATCTTCACTAGAAAAATCGCTTTTAGTAGGTGATTATTTGTTGGTGGATAAAGTAACATACGGTCCTCGTGTGCCTATGACTCCACTTTCATTCCCACTTGCACAGCACACTCTACCAATCTTAAATTGCAAATCTTATATCGAAACTCCATCATGGGATTATCGCCGACTTGCAGGTTTAGATACTATTAAAGCATTGGATATTGTAGTATTCAATTTTCCTGCTGGTGATACTGTGGCACTGAAAGTGCAAGCTCCAGATTATTACACATTATGTGAGTTCTATGGTAGAGACAAGGTGTGGAACAATCCAGAATACTTTGGACAGATTGTAGTGCGTCCAGTGGACAGACGCGAAAATTATGTAAAACGTTGCGTAGGCCTACCTGGTGATAGTCTTCAAATTATCGACGGTCAAATCTATATCAATGGTGAGGCTCAACAAAATCCAGAAAATCTTCAAAGAAACTATCTTGTAATGACAGATGGAAGAAGAATTTCAGATGAACAATTTGAGAGACTTGATGTAAGTGTTGATGATAGAGTTTTAGTTAATAATTGGAGAAATGGTGATGTGATATTAGAGTCACTTCAATATCCACTAAATGAGAAAAACTCTTATAATCCAGTTTATTATCTGCCTTTAACTTCAAAGGCACTTAATCAGATAAAGAATTTTCCAAATGTGCTAGAGGTGTTAGACGATCCAGATTTGTTCTCTCATCAAGTGTATCCAAAAGCATACACAAGTTGGTCTAGAGACAATTATGGCCCAATCTATATACCTCGTAAAGGTGCTACTGTAAAAGTAGATTTAGAAAATTATCCACTATACGAACGTTTAATTCGTACATACGAAGGCAACGAACTTCAAGTGAAAGATTCTACTATTTACATCAATGGTGAAGTGGCCACTGAGTACACATTCAAAATGAACTATTATTGGATGATGGGCGACAACCGCAACAATTCAGAAGACTCACGTTATTGGGGATATGTGCCAGAAGACCACATTGTGGGTAAACCTCTATTCGTATGGTTGTCTATAGATAAAGACCAACCAGGATTAGGTATCAGATGGGAGCGTTTCTTTAAATGGGTAGATAATATAAAATGATAACCCCTATAGTTATACCAGCATACTCTGGAAATATTCAGTATTACTCGATACTGGCAAATTTCAGAGAGGTATATCTGGAGCAGTATGCTCATTATGTGAAGCAAACTTACAGAAATAGATGTCAGATTCTTACAGCAAATGGAGTAATGAATCTGACTATTCCTGTAGAGAAAGTCTCAGGCGAAAAAATGCTTGATAAAGATGTGAGAATATCAGATACCGACTGGCAACGTGTACACTGGACTGCAATAGAATCTGCATACAACAATAGTCCTTTTTTTCTATATTATTCAGACGATATCAAGCCACTTTACGAGAAGAAATTTGATTTTCTTTTAGATTTTAACCTACAACTTCAAGATATTATTACTTCTTTAATTGGCTTAGATACAAAACTCATTCTCACCAATTCATATACAGAAAAAAGCGAGTTAGATTTTAGAGAAAAACTTTCTCCAAAATATAAGGGTGAAACATTAAATTTTACACCCAAACCATATTATCAAGTCTTTAAAGAAAAATTTGGGTTTGTAGAAAACCTAAGTATCTACGACTTGCTGTTTAATATGGGCAACGAAAGTATTTTAATCTTAAAAGACTCATACGTATTATGAAAAAAATTTTACTTTATATAGTATCTCTATTTATTATCAGTCAGGCTTACGCTCAATATGAGTCTGCTGGTATGCCAATGAAATTTACTCAAGTAAAACAAGGAATGAGGCGTAGTGCATCAAACCTTTTTATCGATTTAAATGCAGATACCACAAAGGTATCTTTCGAATCTTCAAATAGAAAATTCATATCTGGTGTAACCTGTCATACAGATGTGTCTATGAATGATGGAGCTACATTTGTAGAAGGTGATTTGAAAATTTGGCGTGTTGGCTTGCGTTCGCAAAATGCAAAAGGTATTTCACTTTACTTTGATAAATTTTTGTTGCCAGAAGGAGGTAAACTGTTTGTTTACAATCCAGAACAAACTATAGTGTATGGCGCATTTACATCGGAAAACAACAATAAAGAGAATAAGTTACTTATTCGTCCACTTGCGTCAGATTCTGTAGTGGTAGAATATCAAGAACCGCTAGGTGCTTCGTTTGAGGCTCAACTGCATATCTCGCTCGCTACACACGAGTTGAGAGGTGCAAATAAATTTAATTATTCTAATGAATGTTCTCCTCATGCTACCCACGAAGAGAAAACAGAAAAATTAAGACAATCTGTTTGTATGCTATTCATGGTAGATGATGTAGAATCTTATTGGGGCTCAGGAGCGCTAATTAATAACACAGAACATAAACCTTACATTTATACAGCCGGGCACAATCTAACAAGTGCTAGCGTAGCTGCTCGTACAGTGTATTACTTCAACTACGAAGTGCCAGCACAGGATGAGAATTTTCAAGGCTCAAGACAGTTTACTATGTCTGGTTCTACTTTACTTGCAAGAGATAGTAATGTAGATTTTGCACTTGCGGAATTATATAAAATGCCTCCTGCCGACTATCGACCATATATGGCTGGATGGAATAGAAGCACTTCTCCAAAAGGACCTTATATGTGCATTCAACATCCATACGGTGATGTTAAGAAGGTTAGTTATACAGATGCAGATTATCTTCCAGTTACATATTTTAGTCTGACAAGTTATAAAACATATTGGGATGTACAAACTTGGTCAGAAGGTGTTACTGAAGTTGGTTCTTCTGGCTCTCCACTTTTTGATGCCGATGGATATATTATAGGCGAGCTAACAGGTGGACGTTCTTATTGTGATACACCTCACTACGATTATTTCTGTCAATTTTCTGCAGCTTGGAACTATTTTGCAGATGAAAATATGCAAATAGCAACCTTTATTTCTCCAAATGACACAGAGATGATGTCTATGGAGGGTTATGATCCGTATGCTGCTTTGCAGGTAAAAAGATTAAGTAATATAAAAGTAGGTGAAGATATTGGGTCGTACACAGTTAATAGCACTCCACTAGTAGGGCATACATACAATAAATATACAAAGTTTGCAGAGAAATATGAACTTAAAGAACCTACTCTTGTATATGGCGTGTATATGCTTCCATTCAGAGGTAAATACGATATTTCTATACCTATTACTTTAGAAATTTATTCAGGTGTAGATGTGCCAGAAACACTTCTTTCAAGAACTCTAGTTCACCCTACAGAAGCAAGTTTCTACAGAAGTGGCACACCTTTTGAAGAAGATATAGTTAACTATAAAAAACAAGAAATATATGTGCCACTAGAGGTGCCTGTTACTGTAAATGAAAATCTATTTGTAGTTTTGAGTTTAAATTATGATAATATAACTACAAGTAATCTATTTGGAATGTCGTGTGTGGTAGAAGAAAATAGAGATTGTACTGCATATATTTACGACAATCAGTGGAAACCATTTACAGAAAGTCCATACGGGAATTTAAATGTGAGTATTTGGTTAGACCCTGTAGTAGCTAAAAGTAAGTCAACAAGTATAGGTGAAGTATCTGAATCTAAATCAAATTTTGCTATTTATCCAAATCCAACACAAGGTGAAGTGTTTATAAATCCTTCTTTCGAGGGAGAATATAAACTATTTGATATGACTGGTAAAATGGTTGGCTCAGGTGTGTTTGATTCTCAAATAAATATTCCTATAAAAGGATTCTATATATTGGAATTACTTCCAAACACTGGTGAAAAAGAAACTCACAAAATAATCTGCCATTAATGTTATATTCCACCAAAGGTATAGTTCTGCGATTAGTTCAATATAAGGACAACAGTTATATTGCGGAAATTTATACCCAAAAGTTTGGTAAGGTTAGTTTCTCAGTACACCGCCCGCAGAGTAAAAAGGCAACAATAAGGAGTTATCACTTAATGCCTTTTTCTCTTCTTGATATGCAGATTGAGTATAAAGAGAATAGAGATATTCAAAAAATACGTGAAGCTAGTCTTGCAGCAGAGTTTTATGGGGTGGTGGAAAGCCCTGTTAAAGGGCTTATCTGCCAGTTTATGGCTGAGGTGGTGAGCAAAACACTTGAGCACAACAATGCCGACGACCAGCTTTTCGATTATTTCACTTCTTTAGTTGGCACAATTTCTTCTTCTGAAAATTTAGGTACTTTCCCTTTAGATTTTCTACTTGGTTATGCAGCGTATTTGGGTATTTATCCAGACGATGGCGAGCAAAATGAGTTTGTACGTTTGTTGAGTGCTGAAGATAAAATGTTGATTTTAAAAGCGTTGGTAAATACTGTAGATCTAAGTAGGGCAGAAAGACGCAAAGCAATAAATCTTCTTTTAAAGTATTATCATTACTTTTTACCTTCTATGGGTGCAATCAAATCACTTGATGTGATTACTGATGTACTTGGCTAGGTATTCTTGTTCGGTTTGTCCTGGAGTAGGTATGAGTGTGGCGTTTAGTAGTTTGCCTAGAGCATGTAGGTCCATGATGCTACTATAACCACTACGGCAAATGATTTCATCTGCCTTTAGTATGTATTCTTGTAGCTCTTCGCTGCTCATAAAGTTATACACAGTTACTTTACCCACTTTGCTCACCTTTTGCTCTGCCTCTATCTTTCCTTGCACTAGAATGATATTCTCGTGAGGTTTGCTTTGCAGTGATACAAGAAGTTCTTTCTCGAAGATACTGCGTTGCGGCTCCGCTCCAGATAAAATCGCTAACGCTAAACTCCTCAAATTACTCGCTCCTAACTGAAAACGTGACAACGTTCCAATGTATCTCACATTTCGTGGCTTTTTAGTCGGATGTGAAAGCTCGCCTGCAAGCGATTCACTCATATCTTCAAAATCTGGCACCCAACACTCTGTAAACCTATTTATAATGCACCTATGCACAAATGCCACAAAAGGTTCCAACCACGCCCAACCCTTTGGCAATTTGATTAAAAGTTGGTGGGTGATGTAGGCGCTTGGCACTGTTTTATGGTATAGCCCAAATCTATTGTCGGAGATAATAAAATCAATATTTTTCTCCTTTACAATGCGTTTAAGAGCACTGTGTTCGCGAATGCTATAATAAATTAGCTTAGGAAATGCTTTCGCTACTGCCCATACTTGAGATTTGCCTGCAGAATACTTCATTTTAAATGAAGGTATCTCAATGCTCTCAAGAGTAGGGAATTGCTTTTTAAGCAGATTTAAAGACAGACCAGAACCGGCGATAATAACATTATCGCCTTGTTCTAAATATCTGTTTATAAGGGGAATAATTCTAGACGCATGACCCAATCCCCAATCTAGTGGTGATATTAATATGCGTCTAGGAGTTTTCATGGAGTAACTAGTGTATTTAAACCTATTTTCTTAACACGTTTTTCAATATCTCTAAGTATATCTTCATCTACGTGCTCTAGTCCTTCGATAGGTACTTTTCTATCTATACTATAGATTTGAACTAGTCTAGGTTGAATGGTTTTAAGAGCATTTATCCATGCTGTTACCTCTTCTTCTGTGGTATTGTCTATGCCAGGACCTTTCACAAACATAGTTTGTACAATGCAATTGTCCTTGAACTGCGCAATCTGTGAGATAAGAGTTTCTACCTCGAAGTTTGGATTCACAGGTTGGTTTATTTTAAGGATAGTTTCTTTCTTAGCACTGTCAAGTTTAAGGATATTGTTATCTACTCGTTTAAGAGCAAAAACCACATCTTTGTTCGCTAGTTGCCAAGCATTTGTAAGCACAGAAATTACTGCTTCAGGATAATAGGTGTTGCGCAGATGGATAACATCTTCTACTATGTTTTTAAAGTCTGGGTGCATAGTAGGTTCTCCATTGCCTGCAAAGGTAAATGTGTCTATAATGGCATTTGAGGCTTTAAGCTCTTTTAGTTTAGCTTCAAGCTCTGCTGCAACCTCTTCTCTGGTAGATAGTTTTGTGTCTTCTCTGCCATCTTTGTTTAGTCCACATTCACAATAAATGCAGTCGAATGAGCATATTTTCCCATTGTTAGGCAGTAGGTTTATACCCAACGAGTTTCCTAGTCTGCGACTACGAATAGGTCCGAATATAGTGGTATTAAATAACATTTAATAGTTCTTTTTCTTTTTCTTCTACTTTTTCGAATGGGAATTCTGCTAAGATGCCTTCCATAAGTGCAGAAATCTTGTCGTTGCAAAGATTTCCAATACTGCCTTCGTGGGTGTGATTAACTGTTTTGTTTGGTGTGAAATTACCTTTTTCAATTGCAAGTCCCACTTGTTTGTAAGCATCTCTAAATGGTGTGCCCTCTAGAGTAAGTCTGTTTACTTCTTCTACACTAAATATTAGGTCATATTTAGGGTCGTCTAGGATGTTTTCGTTGATTTTGATTTTTTCAATCATGCTACGTGTCATAGCTAGAATGTCTATCATTTCGTCGAAAAGAGGAAGGTAAACTTCTTTAATTATTTGTAAATCACGGAAATAACCAGAAGGTAAGTTATTTATAATCATTGTGATTTGTTGAGGTACACCTTGTATTTTATTACATTTTGCTCTAGTTAATTCAAACTCTAAGTGTTTAGGACCTGTAGCATCTGCTGTGATAAACGGTAAGTTTATGTTTGCAGTTGTAACACCTGATAAGTCAATTTTAGCTTTTTCTGCAGCTTCTTTAAGTCTTTGCATTGCCATTTTGTCTTTAGAAAGGTCAATGCCATCAGTCTTTTTGAATTCTTCAATTAAATGGTTCAT
>CALDPN010000005.1 GCA_937911235.1 uncultured Bacteroidales bacterium | reverse complement strand
TTAAAAATGCGGAAGACGCTTTGAAAGAAAAAGCCGACTATGTTTGCGAGTATACAAACGAGGAAGGCGCTATTGCAGATATTATAGAAAACTGCGCTAGAAATAATGTTAATCCCAATCAAAACTCTATGCTGCAAACGTTTTCCAATGAATTAAACAATGCTGATGACTCGTTTTTAGATGACGCTAGTTTTAAATTTATATATAAAATTTATTTTTTAGTTACTATACACCAGTAACATTCTCATTTTTAGAAGTTTATAATTAAGTACATGTAAAAGAAGTTCTACTCCTTTTCTACTAAATAATAAACTCTCTTTGCAGTATTAGCCTACAGTTTGGCCTAGAAATAAAAGAATGAAGATTTATAGAATTTTCTTGTAATGAATACTTTAAGCCTGTATTCACCACTTTATCAAATTTTATATATGTGAAATTATGTTTTAGATTTTCAAATCTTTTTAATGTGCGCTGCACACGAGCAGGTATTGAATTGGAAGAAGAAATTGAATTGTTTGAGCAAAGATTTGCGTGGGTAGAATAAGCATTTATACTACTAGAGTTCAACTCCGTTTGAGGTATCTCTATATTTCCCTCAGAAACTGAATCTACATCTGTAAAAAATGCTAATGAACAAATTAGAATTACTAATACAGATAAAAAAACTAACAACCTATTCATTTTTTCAACAAGTAATTCAAGGGCAAATTTAATAAAAATCTTAAAAACTCAAGTGAATCTGCCGCAATAAAATAGTTTATATACTATTATTAAGATAATTATTGATTTTTCCACTGTTTTTAACTAACTTTGTAGCAATTTTGTAGCATTATCATGGGAAGAATATTAGCTATAGATTACGGACGCAAAAGAGTGGGTGTGGCAGTAACAGACCCTCTACAACTTATTGCAAATGGACTTACCACTGTGCCAAGTGCAAATATTGTTGATTTTATTTGTGATTATGTAGGCAAAGAAAATGTGGAAAAAATCATTGTTGGCCTGCCAAAACAAATGAACAATCAACCTTCTGAATCTATGAAATACATTAAGCCATTTGTGGCAACCTTGAAAAAACGTCTTCCTAATATGCCTATTGAATATTCCGACGAACGTTTCACATCGGTACTTGCTCACAAAGCTATGCTTGATGGCGGACTTAAGAAAAAAGACAGACAAAACAAGGCACTTGTAGATGAAATTAGTGCTACTATTATACTTCAAGATTACCTAGAATTTAAAAAATACAGTATATGATTTACCCAATAGTTGTTTACGGAAACGCAGTATTAAAAAAACAAGCTGAGCCTATTACTAAAGATTATCCAGAACTTCCTACTCTTATTGAGGATATGTTTAAAACATTGGATAGAGCTGAGGGCGTAGGTCTTGCAGCTCCTCAAATTGGTCTTCCTATAAAATTGTTTATCGTAGATTTAAGCCTACTTAAAGACGAAAAACCAGAATGGGCAGACTTTAAAAAGGTGTTTATCAACCCAGAAATTACATTCTTTAGCGAAGAAAAAGAAAGCAAAGAAGAGGGTTGTTTGAGCATCCCTGGTATTTCTGAAAGAGTACCTCGCTCACTTTCTGTAACTATTCACTATTTCGACGAAAATTGGGTAGAAAAAACTGAAACTTATTCTGGTTTTGAGGCTCGCGCTATACAACACGAATACGATCACCTAATGGGTCACGTGTTTGTAGATAGAATTTCTCCTATCCGCCGCCAAATGATTTCATCAAAACTTTCTTCACTAAGCAAAGGCAAAGTGAGAACGCATTATAAAGTAAAAAACTAACAAAACAACGATAATATGAAAATTTTAGTAACTGGAGGTACTGGTTTTATTGGTTCTCACACTGTGGTAGAACTTATAAACGCAGGTTGCGAACCAATCATTGTAGACAACCTTTCAAACTCAAACATTGGAGTACTAGATGGTATCGAAAAAATCTGCGGTGTAAGACCTAAATTTTACGAAATAGATTGTAGAGACAAAGATGCTCTAGACAAACTAATGGAAGAGAACAAAGGCATCGACTCTATCATTCACTTTGCAGCCAGCAAAGCCGTGGGCGAATCTGTAGAAAATCCTCTTCTATACTATAGAAACAACCTTGTTTCACTTATAAACCTACTAGAATTAATGAAGAAACACAGCATTAAAAACATAGTGTTCTCTTCTTCTTGTACCGTTTATGGTCAGCCAGAAATACTTCCTGTTACAGAAAATGCTCCTATTCAAACAGCGCTTTCTCCATACGGAAATACAAAACAAATCTGTGAAGAGATTATCACAGATACTGTAAATGCCGACGGCAATATTTCTGCTATTCTGCTTCGTTACTTCAACCCAATTGGTGCTCACGAAACAGCAGAAATTGGCGAACTTCCTATTGGTGTGCCACAAAACTTAATACCATACGTTACTCAAACTGCCGCTGGCATTAGAGAATGTTTAAGCGTGTATGGCGACGACTACAACACTCCTGACGGTTCTTGCATTCGTGACTATATCAATGTAACCGACCTTGCAAAAGCTCACGTGGTGGCAGTGAAACGCCTTGCTGAAAAACTAAACAAAAAGCAAGTAGAAGTATTTAATATTGGCACTGGTAGAGGACTTTCTGTACTAGAAATCATAGACGTTTTCCAAAAAGTAACTGGCGTGAAACTAAACTACAAAATAGTTGGTCGTAGAGCTGGCGATATAGAACAAGTATGGGCAGACCCTACCATAGCAAACACAGAACTTGGTTGGAAAGCAGA
>CALDPN010000004.1 GCA_937911235.1 uncultured Bacteroidales bacterium | reverse complement strand
CATCAATACCCTTTGTATCCCATGGCTTTGACTGCTCGAGAGGGCCGAGGAACATTTCGTAAAGACGCAATGTGTCGGCACCGAAATTCTCGACAATCGTATCGGGATTAACCACATTGTACATAGACTTACTCATCTTCTCAATAGCCCAACCGCAAATATATTTGCCATCTTCTAGGATAAATTCTGCGTTAGCAAAGTCTGGCATCCAAGCGCGGAATTTGTCTAGGTCTAGAATGTCGTTTGATACAATGTTTACGTCTACGTGAATTTCTTGTGTTTTATATTGGTCTTTTAGACCTAAAGAAACGAACTTGTTTGTACCAACTACACGATAAACAAAGTTTGAACGACCTTGAATCATACCTTGGTTTATCAGTTTTTGGAATGGTTCGTCTTTACAAATTAAGCCAAGGTCGAATAAGAATTTGTTCCAGAAACGGCTATATATAAGGTGACCTGTAGCGTGTTCTGTGCCACCGATGTAAAGGTCCACGTTTTGCCAATATTCGTTTGCTTCTTGGCTCACTAGTGCTTCGTTGTTGCGTGGGTCCATATAGCGTAGGTAGTATGCAGATGAACCTGCAAAACCTGGCATAGTGTTTAATTCTAGTTGGTAGCCTTCTTCTGTTTTCCAATTTTCTGCACGTCCTAGTGGTGGTTCACCTGTTTCGGTAGGAAGATATGTGCTGATTTCTGGAAGTAGAAGTGGAAGTTTTTCTACGTCTAGTGTGTAAGGCATTCCTTCTTTGTAATATACTGGGAATGGTTCGCCCCAATAGCGTTGGCGAGAGAAAATAGCATCGCGAAGACGATAGTTTACTTTTACTTTACCAATCCCTTTTTCTGCAATGTAAACTTTTGCTTTAGCAATAGCTTCTTTCACTTGCAAGCCGTTTAGGAAACCAGAATTGCACATAATACCGTCTTTAGCGTCGAAACTTTCTTCGCTCACGTCGCAACCTTCAATTACTGGAATGATAGGAAGACCAAAGTGTTTAGCGAAAGCGTAGTCGCGACTATCGTGTGCTGGCACAGCCATAATGGCACCAGTGCCATAACCTGCTAGTACGTAGTCTGAAATCCATACTGGAATTTTGTCGCCAGTCAATGGATTCACTGCGTATGAGCCTGAGAATACACCTGTTACACGGCGGTCTGCAATACGCTCACGCTCTGTTCTGCGTTTCACTTGGTCGAGATATGCCTCTA
>CALDPN010000003.1 GCA_937911235.1 uncultured Bacteroidales bacterium | reverse complement strand
AAAGCCAAACTTGTTTGAGCTTTTTAAACGAGCGTACGAAAAATCACAAATAGTAGACATCTATTTTAAACGCGATTTGAGAAAAAAAAGAGTTGCAGGTCAACAGCTATATTGTTACTCAAAATTGAACAAACAACCCTGAATACCGGGAATTACAATAGAATAGAACAGAAAAACAATTAAAAAATATACAAGATGAACATTTTAGAACTTAGCGAACAGGAAATTGTACGTCGTGAGGCACTTGCCGAACTACGCAACATGGGCATAGAACCATATCCCGCAGCAGAATACCCCACAAACGCCTTCTCAACCGACATTCTTGCAGAATTCAAGGACGAGGATGAGCCACGCGAAGTGTGCATTGCAGGTCGTATGATGAGCCGCCGTGTAATGGGTAAGGCATCATTCATTGAGCTTCAGGACTCAAAAGGACGTATTCAGGTATATATCACACGCGACGATATTTGCCCGGGTGAAAACAAGGATGGTTATAACGTTCTTTTCAAACGCTTGCTTGACATCGGTGACTTTGTTGGTATCAAAGGTTTTGTATTCCGTACACAGACAGGCGAAGTTACAGTACACGCAAAGGAGATTACATTCCTCTCAAAGAGCATCCGTCCCCTTCCTATTGTAAAATATAAGGACGGCGTTGCATACGACAAGTTCGAAGACCCCGAATTGCGTTACCGTCAGCGTTATGTCGATTTGGTTGTAAACGACGATGTAAAGGAAATATTCGTCAAGCGCAACAAGATTTACAGCTCAATGCGCGAGTTCTTCAACTCAAGAGGTTACATGGAGGTTGAGACACCGGTATTGCAGTCAATCCCCGGCGGTGCAGCGGCACGTCCGTTCATCACACACCACAACGCACTTGACATCCCTCTCTATTTGCGTATCGCAAACGAGCTTTATTTGAAGCGTCTTATCGTAGGCGGATTCGAGGGCGTATATGAGTTCTCAAAGAACTTCCGCAACGAAGGTATGGACCGCACACACAACCCCGAGTTCACATGTATGGAGATTTATGTATCATACAAGGACTACAATTGGATGATGTGTTTCACAGAGCAGATGCTTGAGAAGATTGCTCTTGATGTAAACGGTACTACCGATGTTAAGGTAGGTGACAACATCATCAGCTTCAAGGCTCCGTTCCGTCGCGTTACAATGCTCGACTCAATCAAGGAGTTCACAGGCTACGACCTCAACGGCAAGAGCGAAGAGGAGATTTTCGCAATTTGCAAGGAGTTGAAGCTCGAAGTTGACGATACAATGGGTAAAGGAAAGCTCATCGACGAGATATTCGGCGAGTTCTGCGAGGGCAACTACATACAGCCTACATTCATCACCGACTACCCCATCGAGATGTCACCACTCTGCAAACGTCACCGCGAGAACCCCGACCTCACCGAGCGTTTCGAGCTTATGGTAAACGGTAAAGAACTTGCAAATGCATATTCTGAGCTAAACGACCCAATCGACCAACTTGGACGCTTCCAAGAGCAACTTCGCCTAAGCGAAAAAGGCGACGACGAAGCAATGTTTATTGATATGGACTTTGTGCGTGCACTAGAATACGGTATGCCTCCAACATCAGGTATGGGTATTGGTATGGACCGTCTAGTTATGCTTATGACAGGTCAAACCACCATTCAAGAAGTACTATTCTTCCCACAAATGAAACCAGAAAAAACTCAAAACGCATAAGATATGTTTTCTAAATTAAAAATATGTATTATGGGTGGAGGTAGTTGGGCTACAGCTATCGCAAAAATGAGTATGGCCAATGGAAATAGAATCAATTGGTACATGCGCCGCCCAGAACAGATAGAGAAATTTAAAGAAACAGGATGCAATCCATCATATTTGAGTTCTGTTAAGTTTGATATTAAGAAGATTAAATTCTATTCAAATATCAACTTAGCAATCAAGCACTCTGATATTTTAGTATTTGCTACACCTTCGCCTTTCCTAAAATCGCACCTTGCGAAAGTAACTACCTCTCTTACAGGTAAAAAGGTGGTTACAGCTATCAAAGGTATTGTGCCAGAGGAAAATATGATAGTGTCAGATTATTTCATGAAATTCTATGGTGTGAACGAAGAGGATATAGCAGTAATTGCTGGTCCTTGTCACGCAGAAGAAGTGGCACTAGAGCGTCTTTCTTATCTAACAGTAGGTAGTAAAAACCTAAAATTTGCAGAGTTTTTTGCAAATAGAATACAAAATACATACCTAAAAACATATATCACTACAGATGTTACAGGTATAGAATATGCTTCTGTGCTTAAAAACGTGTATGCGATAGCATCTGGTATTTGCCACGGTCTTAAATATGGCGACAACTTCCAAGCTATTTTAGTTTCTAATAGTATTCGTGAAATGTCACGTTTTGTAAACACTGTTTCACCAGAAGAAAGAAACCTACAAGATGCAGCATATTTGGGCGACCTTTTAGTAACCGCATATTCAAAATTTAGTAGAAACAGAACCTTTGGTTCAATGATTGGCAAAGGCTACTCAGTGCGTTCTTCTCAACTTGAAATGGAAATGATAGCAGAAGGCTACTACGGTACAAAATGTATCAAAGAAATTAACGAGAAATACAATGTAGAAATGCCTATTTTGGATGCTTGTTACAATATTCTTTACGAACGCATCTCACCAAATATTGAAATTAAATCATTAACAGAAAAAATAAGATAAAACTATGCAAGACATTAAATTAATTATCGACAATTGTACTAGCTTTGTTTCAAAAGAAACAATCATGGGTTTTGAAAATCAAGTAAAAGCTTGTTCACAAACTCTAGAAAACGGTACAGGTGAAGGTAACGACTTCTTAGGTTGGTTACACCTTCCATCATCTATCACTCCAGAATTCCTAGATGATATCCAAGAAACAGCAAACTTCCTACGTGAAAACTGTGAAGTAGTTGTAGTTGCAGGTATCGGTGGTAGCTACCTAGGTGCTAAAGCTGTTATCGACTCTCTATCAAACAGCTTCGAATGGTTACAAAACAACAAACCAGTGATTGTTTACGCAGGTAACAACATCGGTGAAGATTACCTAGCAGAACTTAGCGAATACCTAAAAGGTAAAAAATTTGGTATTATCAATATCTCTAAATCTGGTACTACTACAGAAACAGCTCTTGCTTTCCGTCTTCTAAAAACTCAACTAGAAGAACAAGCTGGTAAAGAAGCTGCTAAAAAACTTATCGTAGCTATTACCGACCAAGCAAAAGGTGCTCTTCGTACTCTAGCAACACAAGAAGGTTACAAAACATACGTAATTCCAGACAACGTAGGTGGTCGTTTCTCAGTGCTTACTCCAGTAGGTCTTCTTCCAATCGCAGTAGCAGGTCTAGACGTGAAATCTCTAGTTGCAGGTGCTCAACGTATGGAACAAGTTTGCGGTGTAGATACTCCATTTGAAGAAAACCCAGCTGCTATGTATGCTGCTACTCGCAACGCTCTATATCAAAGCGGCAAAAAAATCGAAATCCTAGTTAACTATCAACCAAAACTTCACTTCTTCGCAGAATGGTGGAAACAACTTTACGGTGAAAGTGAAGGTAAAGACAACAAAGGTATTTTCAATGCTGCAGTTGACTTCACCACAGACCTCCACTCTATGGGTCAATGGATTCAAGAAGGTGAACGTACCATCTTTGAAACCGTTCTTTCTGTAAACAAACCAAACAAAACTATGGTTATCCCTACAGACGAAGCAAACCTAGACGGTCTAAACTTCTTAGCAGGCAAACGTGTTGACGAAGTTAACAAAATGGCAGAACTAGGTACTATGCTAGCTCACGTAGACGGTGGTGTTCCAAACTTAAAAATCGAAATTCCAGAACTTAACGCATACTATATCGGTGAGTTAATCTACTTCTTCGAAATTGGTTGCGGTATCAGCGGTTACGTTTTAGGTGTAAACCCATTTAACCAACCAGGTGTAGAAGCTTACAAGAAAAATATGTTCGCGCTTCTAGATAAACCTGGATATGAGGCAGAGAGTGCAGCAATCAAAGCAAGATTATAAAATATTTTAAAGGGCGATTTCGCTTGTCGAAGGGCCCAGACTACAAGAGCTCGACTTAACGTCGGGCTCTTTTATGTTAAAAACTGCACACTTTTGCATATTTTGTGCAAAATTTATTATCTTTGCCCCCTAATTAAAACATAAGAACAAATGAAAAAGATTTTATTAATGATTTTATGTGCTCTAACGCTTACCCCAGCTGTGGCACAAGGTTTAAATGACAACGGCGACAATATTTTAGGTGAATACCTTACAGACCGTGGTGGTACAAAAAGTAAAGTGCGTGTAACCAAAAACTCAGATGGCACATACAACGCACAAGTTTTCTGGGTAGAAAAACTTTATGACGAAGACGGCAACAAACGCAAAGACGTGAAAAACCCAGACAAATCTCTTCGTGATGTTTACGTAGACGAAATAGTCCTTGTAAAAGGTCTTAAATACATTGCAGAAGACAAAGAGTGGGGCGACGCTAAAATATACGACCCAACCATGGGTATCAAGGTAAATGCTACCGCAGAATTCACCGACGCAAACACCCTGAAGTTGAGAGGAACTATATTAGGGATAGGTAAAACATTATATTGGAAGAGAATAACTAAATGATGTGAGCGTTTCTAAATGGTGATTTTCTCGTCGTGCTTGTCCTCACAATCCTCGAGTACCTCGTGTACACTCCGGTTGCTCAGACTGCACACGCCTAAAAATCCCACATTTATAAATCACTCACAAAAATAGTAGGGAAGCTTGGCTCAAACAGCATCTAAAACAATAAAAGAGTTGATAATTTTTTTATCAACTCTTTTTATATTAAATCGGATTTTTTTATATTTGTAGTTCACTAATGTGAAAACTAAATCATTAAACAAAAATCAAAAAAAAGAATAATATGTATCAACAACAGTCAAAACCAGCAGCTCCAAAATTAAGTTTTAGCACTATCGTTACAGGTGCAATAATTGCAGTGATTTTAGTAGTATGTAGCACTTGTTTCTACACCGTAGACACTGGCGAAAGAGGTGTGGTATTACGTTTTGGTAGCTTAAGCACAGTGGCAAACGAAGGTTTAAACTTCAAAGTTCCAGTGGCAGATAACGTAAAATTTATCTCTATTCGTGACAAAAATCTAACAATTCACACCGAAGTGTCTTCTAGCGATATTCAAACCATTTCTGTAGATGTGGCTCTAGTTTATTCACTAGACCCAAATGAAGTGGGCAGAATTTTCCAAACATACGGTGAAAACATTGAAAATACCCTAATCCGCCCAACACTTTCAGAAAAAGTAAATGCTGTTATTGCAGAATACCCAATCGAAACATTCGTAGAAAAACGTGCAGAGATTTCAAACAAAATCAACTCTTCTTTCTCAGAACAAGTGGCAGGTACAGGGATTAAAGTAAAAAGCCTTCTTATCACAAATCACGACTTTAGCGACGACTTCAACAAAGCTATCGAAGATAAAAAAATCGCAGAACAAGGTGCTCTTACAGCAAAATTTACCCTTGAACGCATGAAGCTAGAAGCTGAAGCTCAAAAAGTAAAACAAGCTTCTCTTTCTCCACTTGTGCTTCAAGAAATGGCAATCAACAAATGGAATGGTCAGTTGCCACAATACTTCAGCGGTGAACAGCTACCTTTTTTAACTATTAAATAATGTTTTTAAAAAAACTCTCATTAATAAATTATAAAAATCTTCCCGAACTAGAAGCTGAATTCTGCTCGGGAATAAATTGTTTTATAGGTCAGAATGGTGTAGGCAAGACCAATCTGCTCGATACGGTGTATTATTTGGCGTTTTGCAAAAGCCACACAAACAATATCGACAGCCAAAATATTCGTCACGACGAAGGTTTTATGATGCTTTCGGGCACATTCCTTAGAAACAATATTGAAGAAAATATTTCTGTGGGCGTAAAAAAAGGTCAAAAGAAAAGTTTTCAACGCAACAAAAAAGAATACGACCGTCTTGCAGACCATATTGGACTTATTCCGCTGGTGATTGTATCGCCAAAAGACGATGTTCTTATTAGTGAAGGCAGTGCCGAACGACGCAAATTTATCGACGGTGTTATTGCTCAATACGACAAGGAATATTTAAATCAACTTTTAGAATACAATCACGCGCTAACGCAACGCAACTGCTTGCTTCGTGCTCACAATCTCGACCCAGACCTACTAGCTGTGAGTGAGATGGTTATGGTACGCAAAGCAGACTATATCTACAAAAAACGTGTGGAGTTTTTAGAAGAATTTTTGCCAATTTTCTCACATTATTATACTGTGGTGTCTGGCGGGAAAGAAATCGCCGATATAAAGTATCGTTCTAGTATGCAAGAGGGCGATTTGGCAGAACTTTTGGCAGAAAGTCGCTACAGAGACGACATTATAGGCTATACCACAAAGGGCATTCATAAAGACGAACTAGAAATGTTCCTAGGTGAATATCCTCTTAAAAAAGTGGCTTCGCAAGGTCAAACCAAAAGTTTCCTTGTGGCACTAAAACTTGCACAATTCTTCTTCTTAAAGAAGTCGAAAGGGGTTACTCCAATACTTCTTCTAGATGATATTTTTGACAAACTAGACTCGTCTAGGGTAGGGCAAATCGTAAACCTTGTTTCTGGCAACGATTTTGGTCAAATCTTCATAACTGACACAAATAGAGAGCATTTAAGTCTGCTTTTAGAAACTGTAAACGCAGAAAAGAAAGTCTTTTATATAGAAGATGGCAGAATAGTATGAAACGTAAAAGATTTGAAAAAGTAGGAGGGTTACTAGAAAATTTTCTTATAAGTCAGGGCTTGTATGAGAATTTTAAAGGAGCAGAAATCTGCAACAAATTTACGTTTATACTAAACAAAAAAGCACCATTTCTTATTCCTTGTATCGACCACGTTGAGGTAGATAGAAAAACTTGGCAGTTAATTGTTTACATCGTAAAAGGAGAGTCTTCTGTAGTAGTGCAAGGCTTTAAAGAAATTGTGAGCAGACATAAAATTCTACAACTTTTAAATGCAGAATTAGATGGCGTTTTTATGGTTAAAGAAATTATTATTAGAAAGTGATGGTAAAGGATAATTTATTAGCAGTAAAGCAAACTCTAAAAAATAATGTAAAACTTGTGGCTGTGTCTAAATATCAGCCAATGGAGTTACTTGTAGAGGCATACGAGGCTGGGCAACGAGTGTTTGGCGAGAGCCATGCTCTAGAGGTGAGAGACAAGGCTGAAGCGCTCCCAAAAGACATTGAATGGCACTTTATCGGTCATCTTCAAACCAATAAAGTAAAATATATTGCTCCATTTATCTCTTGTATAGAGTCTGTGGACTCTCTAAAACTTATGCAAGAAATCAACAAGCAAGCTCTTAAAAATGATAGGGTTATAGATTGCTTACTACAATTTCACGTGGCTCAAGAAGAAACAAAATCTGGTTTCTCCCTTGAGGAATGTGAGCAAGTGCTTTCATCTGAAGAGTTCGCGAGCCTTAAAAATATCCGCATTGTTGGCGTTATGGGTATGGCTACCTATACCGACGACGAAAAACAAATCAGAAAAGAATTTAAAACTCTAGTAGCAAACTTTGCCTATCTTAAAATGGCGTACTTCTCTGCAAATGAGGAATTTAAAGAAATATCAATGGGCATGACCGACGACTACCAAATAGCCATGAGTGAAGGCTCCACCATAGTGCGAGTAGGCAGTGGCATTTTTGGTGAAAGAAGTTAGGATAGGAATGCGAAAAATAATTTAAACGTTTATATCAGAAATCGGGTATAAACGTTTTTTTTGTTAAAAAAAATCATTAAATTTGCAATCTTTAAAAGCAAAATAAATTTAACAACAAAATATTTTTAATTTTTTAATAGTCTTATGGATAACAAAAAACGCGTTTATACCTTTGGTAACGGACAAGCTGAAGGTAAAGCAGACATGAGAAACCTATTAGGCGGTAAAGGTGCAAACCTTGCTGAAATGAACCTTATCGGTGTGCCAGTGCCTCCAGGTTTCACTATCACAACAGATGTTTGTAATGAATATTACGAAGTAGGTAAAGAACAAATGGTAGAGCTACTAAAAGAAGAAGTTCTTGCAGCTCTAGCACACGTAGAAGGCCTAATGAACTCTAAATTTGGTGACGTTGAAAACCCACTTTTAGTTTCTGTTCGTTCTGGTGCTCGTGCTTCTATGCCAGGTATGATGGATACCATTCTTAACCTAGGTCTTAATGATAAAGTTGTTGAAGGTCTTGTTGCTAAAACAGGTAACCCTCGTTTCGTATGGGACTCATATCGTCGTTTCGTACAAATGTACGGTGACGTAGTTTTAGGTATGAAACCAGTTAACA
>CALDPN010000002.1 GCA_937911235.1 uncultured Bacteroidales bacterium | reverse complement strand
ATATTGCTACAGACGCTGTCCTAACTGCATTAAATAAAGTACCAGGTAGTACCCAATTTAAAAAAACTTTAGTTAAAAATCTTAGTGAACAAGTTAATAATGTGAGCAGTCGTAAAATCGTTAAGAGTGCTGCTAAATTATTTAAAACTGCCAATAATATAGATGAAGCTATAATGTTGTCTACACCATTAGGAGTTGCTCTTAAAGGAGTAGGATACGGAATTAGCAACGTGTCAGGCAGTGTAAAAAACTGGATAGGAAACGCTTCTCTGCGTAGATTTAAAAAAGCTATCAACGATGCGCCTAGTGTTAATAAGCTGTTATATGATTCTGAATTAACAGATACGTTAACTAACGTAGATAAAACAATAACTAAACAGTACACTAAGGAAGTCCTTCCTGAATTTGATACATTAGTTAAAGTATACCAACGAACAAAACAAACAGGAGAAGCGTTAGATAGTGTTGATTCTTTTGTAAGAAAATTAATTGATGAAAAAGTAATCGACCCTGCAGTAGGTAACCGACTTATATTAGATAAAGAATTTGAAACATACTTTGAATCTATATTGCAAAAAGGGGAAGCCGTTGATGCTTTACAAAAAGCATTACTAGATGAAAGTACATTAATCGACAGTGCTGTTAATGAAGCTATAATTAAATCTACTAACACTTATGATATGATTGAGAATGTAACAGCAGTTTATCGTAGGTTCTTTGATAATTTAGATGAATCTCTTGGTCTAAATTCTATAGACGATATGCTTACTAAATCTATAAAAGATATGCAAGATGAGTTATTAGAACTTAGTACAAAAGGTGCTCCTATCAATGATATTATTACAAAAGAAGCACAAATAAAAATGCTACAAGATGTTCATAATAACTTTAAAAAACAATTACGTCGAATTGGACTGGACTTATCTGACAACTTAGAGTTACCTAATCCACAACTTCTTAAACAATTAAGAGAGAACGGTTCTGAACAAGCCACGGCTATTGTAAAAGAAAAACAAGATGCATTAAAAGCAGAATACAAAACAATTCGTACTGAAGAAAAACAGATGCTTAAACAACTTCAACAAATTAAACAGGATGCATTTGAAGTTGCAAAAGGTACTAAAAACATTTACAGTTCCGAGCAAGCTGCTACTGTTTCATTTGTTATAGAACAAATTGAAAGTAAAAAGAACTTAAAGACAATACTAAGTCTTATAAATGAATTGGAAATAGATGATGCTACTAAAGCTGCACTATCAAATATTGTTGAAACTATGTTAGATAATAGAGCGGCGCTTCGTACATTAAATATAACTAAAAAAGAATTAGACTCTGCTCTTAAATTTTTAGAAAAACCTATTAAACTTAAGGAGGTACAGGAGTCTGCCACTGCCAGAACACTTGACCTTATGGACCGTTATACAAATAAAAACTTTGAAACACTTAGAAAGTATGCTATCAATATATCTGACGTAGAAGAATTGATGCAAACAAAACAAGTGTCTGACGCTCAAAAGAATAAAGTTAATAAACTTATTACTAAACAACGTCAACGTGTTCAACAAAGTATAGATGAAGTGTTACAACGTCTTGATAAATTCGAGACAGGTGATGCGTGGGACTGGGCTAAAAATGCTAATGATACTGTAGATGCCCGTCTTATACAACTTAGAGACCAGTTAAAAGAAATTAGTCTTAGAGATAATAGAGGAATTGAATATGCGATGGAACTTTTAAATGAAACAGGTTTCGTTGGGTACTATGATGTAGATGCTTATCGTAATAATCTACTTAATATTCTATACCCTAAAAGTAAAACTGCATATACTCTTAAATTAAACCAAGCGTATGTACATCGTCAAATATTAAATGCGTATGAGCAAGACCCTGTGACTAAACAGTTTATATTAGATTTAGCTAATGATACAAACAATACTGTTGCAGGTAACGTCTTCAATACTTTACTTAATAGTGATGTTGATGGTGCTATAATGCCATTCAGTGTTGCAGATGTGAAAGGTGTAAAAGATGTTTCTAAAGCACACGTTGCTTATACAAACTTATTAAATCGTATAATACAAGATGCATCTAAAAAAGACCCAACACTTGGTCTAGCTTTTATAGATGGTTTTGCTGGTTTAGGTTACCGTGACAAACTAGATATTATAGATATGTTTATTAAAGATGGACATATAGACTATAACGCTGTTGAAGATTTAATTGATATGCGTTACAACGCTATTGCCAATCAGTACTGTAAAACAAATGAAGGACTTGCTAATTTATTAGGTATGGACACACGTGGTATAAAAGCCCACGATGCTGCTGAAGACTTAAAGATGACGCCTTATATACATCAACAATATATTGAACGTGGGCTTCTTCCTGCTCCTAAGGATGGAGAAATATTTACATACTACGATTTAGAAACAACAGGTCTTAACAAAGAAGGCAAAGACCAGATGTTACAAATCGCTGCTAAAAAATATATTGCTAAAGATGGAAAACTTGTTGAATACGCAGAGCCTCTTAATATTTATATTAAGCAAGGCAGAGGTTATAACATTTCGGCAGGTGCATTAGAAAACTTTGATGAACCCTTCCTCCAAAATGTTAAACAAGCCACTGCCTCAGAAGCAGATGCTATTGAAGCATTTACTGAATATGCTGAAGGAACATTGGCAGGACATAATATTAAAAAATTCGACAATGATTTCTTTAAAGCACGTTCAGGAATAGACTTAACAGAACGTTATGGTATCTTAGATACATTAGAACCAGGTATGAAAATGTTTGGTGCACGTAAATTAGATGAAAAATCTGTACATAAAATTGCTGATGCCTTAGAAGAATATTTACACGCTATAGATGAGATTCCTACTGTGCATCGAGCTGTACAGTTGGTCGATAAACGCGCTGCCGATTCGTTATACAACGTTGCACGAGACCTAAAATCCTTCACTAAAGGCGGAATGGATATGAAAGATTTCAATAAAAAGATGCAACAAAACATCTTTACTGAATCTATCCAAAACATTTTAGGTAAAGCAGAAGTCACACAAGTTGCTGAGGAATTAGGTGCATTCACTTATAAAGAGCTTATGGACACTGTGACTAACTTAGATGTTAGTGCTAGAGAATCTATAACTACGCAAGTTAAAAATATTCTTACTGAAATCAAAGGACAGAATAATCGTTTTAGAGAATACATTATCACTGATACAATCTTGGAGGAACTATCTGAACAAGTTAAGGTAGATAAAAGAATGTTCAATAAACTTGGTGTTGGTTTAGATTATCAATTAAAACTAAATGCGTTTGGTTTAACTAATAATATAATTGAAGACCCTACAGGACAGTTACGTTTAACACGTGATTTCCAATTCAGTGAAGTAGGTCTCAAGAAAATAAATACAGCACAATATACAAGTTCTCTAAAAAAACATATTGAACGTGAAGTAACAGAACCTGTCGCTGTTCGTAAACAGATTATGGCTGACTTAGATATATTAGATAATCCTAATACAGATTGGGTTACTAAGTTCGAAGCGTCTGAAAGACTTGCAGCTAATGGTGTTAACTACGCACAAGCAAGTAGACTTAAGGCTGCTATTGCATCTGCGTCCTCACACGCTACTTCTCCAAATAATTTATCAGATGGAATAAAACGAAACATTGCTGTAGGTACAGATGAAATAAAAACTAATGTAGATTACGCAATGGCTTGGAGTCAGAAAGCATCTAAACTAAATTCGAGTACTTATAAAAAATTAAATCAAGAAATCTGTATCAATGATACGATTAGTACATTAGGGTCTGGAATGACACCACAACAATTCACTGCCTTTATTACAGATAAAGCAGGAGGTTTATGTTATATAGGTGATATTACAAATCCTAGATATAAAAAATATGTAGACCAGATTCTTGCTGATGAAGAAATCTATAATGAATTAGGTTACTTGTTAAAAGTTGAAGACAATGGTTTATATATACTTCCTTATGATAAAGGAAAAGTGATTGCCAATTCTCAGGCTGTTGCTGGAGAATACGGTATGAAACATATTAAGAAGGAATATAAAGGACGCGTTAAAGAATTGTTTGACGAAACTGAAAAAATATATAACAAAGCTGCAGCTATCTCTGGAGAAATGCCTGTCAAAGGTACGCAAGAGTTTGCATCAAAAGTTATGTATATTGATTCATTCTATAAACTAAAACGCGGTAAAGAACATATCTTTGCTGGTACTCTATTAGATGATGAAGAATGGGTTAGTCGTTTCTATAGCGGACGTACTCCTCGATACAGCTACGGAATTATTGGTTCTCTTGAAGGACGTAGAATATTCGATGAGATGCATCCACAACCATTAAACAATGCAATAACACTAATTGAAAAAAATATTAAACGTGTCGATGGACGTAACAAGTTTATAGAATTATTCTTTAATAATGATTTAGGACTTAACAGTTCCTTCTATAAAGATTTATCTGATGAAGATATTTTAGATATGTATAAACACTTACGTCAAGACAATGTATTTGCCGTTTTAGTTACCGATAAGAAAACAGGTAAACCTTTTGTAAAGACTGTTCGTCCACAAACTGTAAAGGACATACAAGTTATACGTCAAATGGACGGTATTATTGTACCTAATTATAATGCA
>CALDPN010000001.1 GCA_937911235.1 uncultured Bacteroidales bacterium | reverse complement strand
ATTTTTTCTCTTTGATCAAATCCCATTTCAAATGCAAGAATCGCTCTTTCTTTAATGACTTTATATGCTCTATCAAAGATTTTACGATAGAAATATAATCCAAAATCTGCCTCGAGTAGACAAAAATCGTTGGCATTTTGGTTTTATATTAGGTCTTGGTTTTGGAGATTTTTCTGCTATACCAAACGATAGTTTTGTGGATGAAGACGGAAATAAATGGTATGCTACATCGGCTGGCATGTCGCCTGCATTTAATGGAGGTATGATTGCCGACTTAAGGATTGTAGAATATCTAAACCTTAGATGTACACCATCATTAAATCTGGGTCAGAAAAATCTAAATTATACCTCGTTTTCGCCAGACGGAAAAGTAGTAGGGGAAGTAAGCAAGGTAGTCACTCAATACACATCTATAGAAATACCTTTCTATTTAAAGTATAGTGCAAAACGTTATGGCAATGTTCGCCCATATATTCTTGCAGGTGGTGGCCCTTTCTTCAACCTAAACTTAAATCCAGAGCAAACACTTCTACTTAATGCCTTCGACGTGCAAATAGCATTTGGTATCGGTATTGAGATTTACAACCAATACTTCAAGTTTTGCCCTGAGATAAAATTTGGTTTTGGTTTGCTAGACCAACTAAATCAAAACCACCCAGAAATAGAAGGTACCGCATACGAGCCATATACTCGTGCTATAGAAAAGCTTACTTCGAGGATGCTTACAATAACATTCAACTTTGAATAAATTCGAGTTTATTTAAAGGTTAAATTTCATAAAAAAAATGACCTTGTACAGGTCATTTTTTTTATCCAAATTGCTCCATCATAAATTTATACGCTGCATCATAGTCGTTTGGAATGACGCCGTCAAGAATCGCATTCTTGATGGCATTTTTTATCTCACCAACTTTTGCGCAGGGGGTCAATCCGAATGTAGACATTATCTCTTCGCCGCTTATAGGAGGCTGAAAATTGCGAACATGGTCTTTTTCTTCAATATCTTTCAATTTCTGACGCACGATGTGCAAGTTTTGAGTGTAGCGTTTCACTTTTTCCTCGTTTTTAGAGGTAATATCTGCCTCGCAAAGCATCATTAAATCGTCGATGTCGTCGCCTGCTTCAAATAGCAATCTGCGCACAGCAGAATCTGTAATTTCATCTTCCACCAAGGCAATTGGACGCATGTGCAAGTTCACTATTTTTTGCACATAATGTAAATCTTCACTTAGTGGCAGTTTCAATCTCTTAAACATTTTACCCACAATTTTTTCACCAATAAAATTGTGATTGTAGAAAGTCCAACCAATCTTTTCGTCGAACTTTTTAGTAGCAGGTTTGCCTATATCGTGAAGAAGCGCAGCCCATCTTAGCCACAATTTGTCAGATTTTGTAGCCAAAGCATCTAGCACCTGCAAAGTATGGTAAAACACATCCTTGTGAGCCTTGCCGTTTATAGTTTCTATACCTTTAAGCGCAGATACCTCTGGCAAGATTATATCCAAAAGACCACACTTATCTAGCAGCATAAACCCAATAGAAGGCTTATCTGTAAGGAGTATCTTGTTTAGTTCTTCTGTGATTCTCTCTTGAGAAATAATTGAAATCCTTTCCCTATTTGTTCTAAGCGCCTCAAAAGTTTGTTGCTCAATGCTAAATTTAAACCTTGTAGCAAATCTTATGCAACGAAGCATACGCAGAGGGTCGTCGCTAAAAGTAATATCAGGGTCGAGTGGGGTGCGAATTATTTTTAGTTCAATATCACGCACACCATTGAATGGGTCTACAAGCTCGCCAAATCTGTCTTTGTTTAGACAAATAGCCATAGCATTTATAGTGAAGTCTCTTCTGTTTTGGTCGTCTTCCAAAGTGCCGTCTTCCACAATAGGTTTTCTAGATTCTCTTCTATACGACTCTTTTCTAGCACCCACAAACTCAATTTCTATATCTTTATATTTTACTTGTGCAGTGCCAAAGTTCTTAAATACAGACAGATAAGCACCTTTACCTAAAGTATTTTTTAGCTCGGTAGCCATCTCAATAC
Organism: uncultured Bacteroidales bacterium; assembly: GCA_937911235.1. Classification (GTDB taxonomy): domain Bacteria; phylum Bacteroidota; class Bacteroidia; order Bacteroidales; family Paludibacteraceae; genus Enterocola. Next base: position 5,952 of record CALDPN010000001.1, on the reverse strand, counting down.
CGCTTCCCAAAACCACCACGTCTATATCGTTCGACTCTCTTTTTAGAATCAAATCTCTCACAAATCCGCCTATCACAAAGCATGGCAAATTTAGTTTATCTGCGCACTCAGAAATCTTGGTAAAAATAGGGTGGTTCAATCTCTCTTTCATAGGATAATTTTTTATCAACATCAATGAACAAAGATAGTTTTTTTGTATTAAATTCCCAAAAAAATATTTACCTTTGTAGTTTGGAATGAGAAAGATATATAATATAGTAATTGTATTAATAGTATGTTTATCTTCTTGCGCCCCAAGCCACAAGGAACAAGCCGAAAATATGCTATTAAGGGCATCTTCTCTCTATACTTCAGACAGTTTAAACTCTGCAAAAATTCTTATTGATTCCATTCATTCCACTTATCCAAAAGAAGTTCAAGTGCGCAAAAGTGCTTCTGAACTAATGAATAAAATAGAATTTAGAGAAAATACTAGAAATTTACAATACTTTGATAGTCTGTATGTTGTGTTAAAACAAAGTTATGATTCTGTGGCGAAAAATTTCACAGTTGCAGACACAACTTACTCATCTAAAAAGGTTTACACTCACAAAAAACGTGGTAAAAACTACTATCCACGCACAAATCTAGTGGCAGAAGTGCAAGAAAATGGCGATTTAAACCTAATAAGCGTGTATTCTGGCAAGAAACTTGCACATGATTCTGTAAAGGTAAGTTTTTCAGACCTATACGCAAGCACTCTTAAAGTACCAACTTCTAGTGCATACAACTATAGTTTCACAGATTTGGGAGTAAACTGGGAGTACGTTACATTCAATCAAACAAAGCAAAACAATGTCCTAGGTTTTATAGCAATTTACCAAGATAAGTTGCTCACAGTGAGCCTTTACGGAGAGAAAAATTATAAGTATTTCCTTGAAAAAGAGGACAAAAAAATATTGACCGAGACTGTACAATTTGCAAACATAAGAAAAGAATTGTACACACTTGAAAAGACAATCAAAACCACAAAAAACAAAATACAATGGTTGGAAGAAAAATTAAATTAATCTTAGCATTAATATTTGTCTCGTTAGGTGCTTTTGCACAATCAAATATTACTACAGCAGACTTTAAAAAGTATGTTTGGGACTTTGAAAAAGATACTCAAAACATAGTTTTAAAGACAAATGTGCCTGTTATTCTCGACTTTTATGCTACTTGGTGTGGTCCTTGTAAAATGCTTGCACCAGAGCTTAAAGCACTTCAAAAAGAATATAAAGACAAATTGGTTATATACAAAATTGATGTAGATAGAGAAAAAGAACTTGCCAAGTTTTTTGGAGTAAAAGTAATGCCAACAATATTTTTCATTCCAATGCAAGGCAAAGCCACTTATGCTCAAGGGTATATGACTCAAGACCAACTAAAAGAAATTGTAGATCAATATTTTTTCAACAACAATAAAAAATAACATATAAAATTTATACAACGATGGGACGTACTAAGTACATTTTCGTAACAGGTGGTGTAACATCATCTTTAGGTAAAGGAATTATTTCAGCTTCTATTGGTAAACTACTTCAATCTAGAGGCTATAGTGTAACAAACCAAAAGTTTGACCCATATTTAAATGTGGATCCAGGTACTCTAAATCCATACGAACACGGTGAGTGTTACGTTACAGCAGATGGTCACCAAACAGACTTAGACTTAGGTCACTACGAACGTTTCACTAGTGTAGAAACTTGCAAAAACAACAGTTTCACCACTGGTCGTATCTATCAAAACGTAATCAATAAAGAACGTAAAGGTGAATATGAAGGCCGTACAGTGCAAATTATCCCTCATATCACAGACGAAATCAAGAAAAACGTGCTATATTTTGGCAAAAAGAACAAATTCGACTTCGTTATTACAGAAATTGGTGGGGTAGCAGGTGATATCGAATCTCTTCCATTCCTAGAAAGTGTTCGTCAGCTAAAATGGGAACTTGGTCAAGATTGTCTTATCGTGCACTTAACATACGTTCCATATTTAGCAGCTGCTAAAGAACTAAAAACAAAACCAACTCAACACTCAGTTAAAAAACTACAAGAGCTTGGTATTCAACCAGATGTATTGGTTTTAAGAACAGAACACGACATCAACCAAGAAATGCGCGACAAAGTATCTTTGTTCTGCAACGTAAGCAAAGATGCTGTTATCCAAAGTAAAGACGTGCCTTCTATCTACGAAGTTCCTCTAAGAATGCAACGTCAAAACCTAGACTCAATCATCCTTAGAAAAGTAGGTTTAAACCCAGAAGATACCACATCAGACTTAAGCAAATGGACTTCATTCCTAGACAGAATGTACTCTGCTACAGAGAAAGTTAACATTGCACTTGTAGGTAAATATGTGGAACTTCAAGACGCATACAAATCTATTCACGAAGCACTTCTACAAGCATGTGTTTACAATGATAGAAAACTTAACCTTATCTCTATCCAATCTGCAAACTTAACAGATGAAAATGTAGCAGAACAACTTGGTGGAGTAGACGGTATCCTTATTGCTCCAGGATTTGGTCGTAGAGGTGTGGAAGGTAAAGTGCTTGCTGCTAAATTTGCTCGCGAAAACAATATCCCTACACTTGGTATCTCATTAGGTATGCAATGTATGGTTGTTGACTTTGCCCGCAACGTACTTGGCATTAAAGATGCAAACTCTACAGAGGTAAATCCTCAAACAGAAAACAAGGTTATCGACCCAATGGCAAGCCTAAAAGACATCAACGATGTAGAAGGTGCTATGCGTTTAGGTGCTTACGAATGCGAACTTGCAGAAGGTACTAAGTCTGCAGAAGCATACGGAACCACATTTATTGCAGAACGTCACAACCACAAAAACGAGTTTAACAACGCTTACAAAGAACAGTTTGAAAAAGCTGGTATGAAATTTGCAGGTATAAATCCAGAGATGGGTCTTGTTGAAATCATAGAACTTCCAGAACACAAATGGTATGTTGGTACACAATTCTTACCAGAATACAGAAGTTCTGTAGAAAAACCACATCCATTATTTGTAAACTTTATTAAAGCATCAATCACAAAATAAGAATTTAAACAATTAACATGGACAAAAACACGATTATAGGATTTGCCCTTATTTTAGCCATACTAGTAGGTTTTTCATGGCTATCAAGACCATCAGAAGAGGAGTTGGCAAAACAACAAGCTTACAATGATTCTATAGCTGCAGTGCAAGCACAAAAGGCTATGGAACAAGAAATTATGTACCAACAAACCATAATGCAACAAGATTCAGCAAAAGCAAATCAAGCATTTGATTATGGCGTATTTACTCCTTTTTCTCAAGGTGAGAACAAAAAAGTAGTGATAGAAAATGAAGAACTAAAACTTACCCTTAATACAAAAGGTGGTAATATCACAGAAGTAGAACTTAAAAACTATAAGAACTACGACAAAAACGCCCTTATCTTGTATGATGAACAAGACGCTGAGCAATATTTCACCTTGGTTACTGCAAACAACCGTGTTGTAGAATCTTCAAACCTATATTTCACCCCTACAATGCTTAATGATAGCACACTTGCTATGAGCATTACACTAGAATCTGGTGAAACTCTAAGCCAAGTTTATAGCTTAGATGGTTTTATGGTAAACTACAGCATTCAGTCTAAAGGCATGAACAACGTGCTATCTCCACGTATGAACACTGTGGATATGACATGGAACTTAAACATGCGTCAACAAGAACGTAGTAAAAAATTTGAAGGACGTTATTCTGCTCTTTATTATAAATACTACGATGATGAAGTAGAATGTTTGAGCGAAAATGGTGCCGATGCAGAAAAACTTATCGGTAAAGTAAAATGGGTGGCTTGTAAAGACCAATTCTTCTCTAGTGTTTTAATCGCAGAAGACTATTTCACCAATGTAGAAGTAGAATCAAACATTAGCGAGCCTGTTAATTACCTAAAAGACTGTAAAACACAACTTTCATTCAACTACGATGCAAGTGGTGCACAGCCTACAAACCTAAAATTCTATTTTGGACCAAACTCATATCAAGATCTTAAAAACTACGACGACAATGCACAAACATCTGCCGACAAACTAAATCTTGAAGAGCTTGTGCCACTAGGTTGGGGTATTTTTGGTTGGGTTAACAAATATCTTGTCATTCCAATCTTCAACCTATTAGGTTCATTTATAGCAAATTATGGTTTAATTATTTTCTTGCTTACTCTTATTATTAAACTGCTTATTTTACCTTTGACATACAAATCTTATATGTCAACTGCTAAAATGCGTGTTCTTCGCCCACAAATCGAAGAAATAAATAAGAGAATTCCAGAAGATAAACCAATGGAACGCCAACAAGCAACAATGGCACTTTATAGAAAAGTGGGAGTGAGCCCAATGGGTGGTTGTCTTCCAATGCTTCTTCAAATGCCAATTCTATTTGCATTGTTCGTGTTCTTCCCTGTAGCAATTGAACTACGCCAACAAGGATTCTTATGGGCAGACGACCTTTCTTCATACGATTCTATATTTAGCTGGGATGTGTATATTCCATTCATTTCTAGCTATTATGGAAACCATATAAGCTTGTTCTGTTTGCTTATGGCTATTGCCAACATTATTTCTACTAAGATTTCTTCAGATGCACAAGGTGCTAGCAACGCACAAATGCCAGCTATGAAGTGGATGATGTACTTAATGCCAATTATGTTCCTATTCTTCTTCAACGACTATGCATCTGGTCTTACATATTATTATTTAGTATCAACATTATTGACACTACTTCAAACATTTATTTTCCGTTTGGCAATCAATGACCAAAAGATACTAGACAAACTAAACAACTATAAACCAAAAGCTAAAAAGAAATCTGGCTTTATGGAACGTCTAGAACAAATGCAAAAAGAGCAACTTGCTAGACAACGCGAACAAATTAAGAAACAACAAAGACGTAGATAAGATGAAAAAAGAAAACGAGGAAAAAGAAGAGATTTTAAACGAAGAAACAGTTGAAAACACTGCAGCAAATGAGGCTTCTTCTGAGGCTTCTGAACAATCTGAAGATGCAACTGTAGAAAGTTCACTTGCCGATAAAATATTGGAAATGAACGACAAACATCTTCGTTTGATGGCAGACTTTGAAAACTATAAAAGAAAAACTATAAAAGAACGTGCCGACTTAATTAAATATGGTGGTGAACAAGTATTTGTAAATTTACTACCTATTATTGATGATTTTGAACGTGCCATTCAACACCTTCCAGAAGAAGATTCACCAATAAAAGAGGGTATAGTTTTAATTCACTCTAAGTTTGTAAATTTCTTAAATAGCAATGGTGTAAAAGAAATAGAAACTAAAGATGCAGATTTCAATACAGATTTTCATGAAGCTATTTCTTTATTCCCAGCACCAGTGCCAGAACTTAAAGGTAAAATTATAGACTGTACACAAAAAGGATATACATTCCACGACAAAGTGATTAGATTCTCTAAGGTTGTAGTGGCAGAATAATATATATCATGGAAAAGAGAGATTATTACGAAGTGCTTGGGGTAAGTAAAACTGCCACAGCCGACGAAATAAAAAAAGCTTATCGCAGAATGGCGAAGCAATACCACCCCGATGCGAACCCCGGCAACAAGGAAGCCGAGGATAAGTTCAAAGAGGTTAACGAGGCGTATTCTATCCTTTCCGACCCCGACAAAAAAATTGACGGCGTATACGTAGGCGACCTTCTCAGCTGGGTCATGGGAAGGGCCGTATCGGGAAACGTATGGATAACCATTATGTCTAACGCAAACGTCATTGCGGTCGCAACGCTCACAGAGCCTGCCGCCGTAGTTCTGGCGGACTTCCTCCGTCCAGGTGGCATCATCAGCAGGATAATAGGCCGTTGCCGTAACACCGCCAAAGATGTTACCGTCACCGTAACTGTAGTCAAAT